>JAFYZH010000071.1 GCA_017548765.1 Lachnospiraceae bacterium
CCAACGGGTAGGCCGAAAACGAGCAGTACAGGCAGATCGTCGGGCAGAACGGAATGCCGATATACAGGCTGTAACCGTTTTTATAGTCGATCTCATTCAGGAGTTTCAGTTCGCGGCGGGCGATGTCCGTCGCCGTCGCCGCCTTCTCCGGGGAGATCCTAAACTCCGTCTCGAGGCGTTCGCGGATGGCCGCGTCCTCCATACCGTCACGCAGCATGGCCATAGGAAGCTTTGTAGGCCTCACACCGGTGAGTATCCCCCAGGGCAGGGAAATATGCGTCGCACGCCCTAAAACCTCAAATACGGCCCTCTCAAGCGCACGACAGTCCTCTATCGGGATCTTCTCTGTCATCTGCGGCGCTTCGGCCGCCTCATCAGACTCCAGGCCGGCGCTATCAACCTTTCCGCCGGCCTCGCTCGGGCGCACGTAGTCCGCGGAGTATTCCTTTCCCTCCGCATCGTAATAGGTGACCCGGTTATGCTCGACCTGCAGGCGCTCCTTCTTCTGCTCCACGGTAAGCTCCCCCGCGGGCGTTAAGTCCACGCCGAACTCCTGGTGCGGGAAAAACGACATCACCAGTCCGCGTACCATGTATTCACTTTCTTCCCGATCCAGACCGATGATCAACATCTCTCCTGCTTTCTCATTCCTTCGTATACCGCGCCAAGTACGGTGCGGTCGGATTGTATTTCTTTTCGTGTTCGATGGTCGTCTGTTCGTTGTGTCCCGGGTATACGACCGTGTCCTCGGGCAATGCGAGCAGCAGCTTCTTGCAGATGCTCGCCACGATGTCTTTTACATTGCCCCCGGGGAAATCCGTGCGCCCCAGCGACTCACAAAACAGAGTGTCGCCGGAGAAGCAGATCCCCAGTTCTTCCTGATAGAAACAAACGCTGCCGCGCGTATGGCCGGGCGTGTGGATGACCTTGAAATCATAGCCACACAGGGACAGTATGTCCCCCTCGGTGAATGTCTTATCCGCCTTCAAAGTCGCGCGGATCCCGAAAAACGGCAGCGACAGGTTGTCGTTCGGATCCTGCAGCAGGGAAGCATCCTCCTCGTGGATATAGACGGGGATCTCGTAGCGTTTCGCGAGCTCATCCGCCGCCAGAAAATGATCAAAATGTCCGTGCGTCAAAAGGATAGCCGTCGGCTTCATCTGCTCGTGACCCACGCGCACACTGATGCGCGAAGCCTCATCACCCGGGTCCACGATGAACCCTTCCTTCGTCTGCGCATTGATAAACAGATAGCAGTTCTCAGCCAGTTCTCCGACCGTCATCTGGACGATCTTAAACTTCGGCTCTGTGTTGTTCTGTACATTCGGCTCCATAACGCATCTCCTCTCTATACAAAGCGGAGGGTATCCTCGGATACCCTCTAGCCCTTGGTACGTTCTACATCGATAACGCCTGTGACGTTATGCAATTTGTCAAACAAGTGTTTGAGTTCCGCCTTTCCGCGGATCTCGAAGGACATGACGATGGTCACGATGCCCTGTTTATTCACACGGGAGATCATCGACAGGATGTCGATCTCCTCCTCGGTAAATACCTTAGAGATATCCACCATCAGTCCCAACCGGTTATACATATAGATCACGATCTCGGTGACATATGTCTCGCCGGATTTTTCCTCGCCGGCCTGCCAGGTCGCCTCGATCAGGCGGCTTTTTTCTGCCTCAGGCAGGTTGACGATATTGACACAGTCCACGCGGTGGACGGAAATGCCTCGGCCGCGGGTCACGAAGCCGACGATGTCATCCCCGGGCACCGGAGAACAGCACTTCGAAAAGCGGACTGCCAGGTCCTCCATGCCTTTGACGACGATGCCGCCTTTGTGGCGGGTCGACTGCGGGATCACGCGCTCCTTTGCGGTCTCCGAGATGCTCTCCAGCACCTGCGCGTCCGTCATCTCGCGCTTCTTCTTTTTCTCAAGTTCTTCCGCCAGACGGTTTACCACCTGGCCTTCCTTCAGTCCGCCGTGGCCGATAGCCGCCAGTACCGAATCCCAGTCACGGAAACCATATTTCGCGATGACCTTATCGATGAATTCGGGACGGACCAGGTCCGAGATCACCCAGCCCTTGGACTTGATATATTGCTGCACCAGTTCACGGCCGCGAGTGATGTTCTCCTCCTTGAACTGCTGCTTGAACCACATATTGATCTTATTTTTCGCCTGTGTGCTCTTTACGATGGAGAGCCAGTCACGGGACGGCCCGTGCGAGTTCGGCGAACAGATGATCTCGACGCGGTCGCCGTTCTGCAGCTCCGTGTCGATGGGCATGATCTTCTCGTTGATACGACAGCCGACCATGGTATTTCCCACGTTCGAATGGACAGCATAGGCGAAATCGATGGGCGTGGAACCCTTTCGCAGGTTCTTCACGTCACCGGTCGGGGTGAAGCAGAAAACGGTGTCCGAGAACAGGTCCAGGTCGCTCTTAACGAGGTTCATGAACTGTTTGTTGTCGGTCTCTTCCTTCTGCCACTCCAGGATCTCACGCAGCCAGCCCAGCTTTGCTTCCTCGCCGGCTTCGGTCTTCACACCGGACTGCTCCTCTTTATACTTCCAGTGCGCCGCGATACCGTATTCCGCGGTACGATGCATATCGTAAGTGCGGATCTGGATCTCGAACGGACGGCCCGTATTGCTGATCAGCGTGGTGTGTAACGACTGATACATATTGGGCTTCGGCATGGCGATGTAATCCTTTATCCGGGAAGGGATGGGATTATACAAACCGTGGATAACGCCGAGCGCCGCGTAACAGTCCTTTACACTGTCCACGAGGATGCGCACCGCGAAGAGATCGTAGATCTCATCCAGCGATTTGTTCTGGTTTTTCATCTTTTTGTAAATGCTGAAGAAGTGCTTTACACGTCCGTCGACGGTCGCCTTGATGCCGGCGTCGGCGATGTGCTTCGCCACCTCTTCCACGATGCCCTTGACATAGTCTTCGCGCTCGTTGCGGCGCAGGGCGATCTTCTCCACGAGGTCGTAGTAGACCTCGGGCTCCAGGTACTTCAGGGACAGGTCGTCGAGTTCGATCTTTATCTTGGAGATACCGAGCCTGTGGGCAATGGGTGAATAGATCTCCATCGTCTCGCGGGCGATCTCCTTCTGCTTCGTCTCGGACATGTACTGAAGCGTACGCATGTTGTTCAGACGGTCGGCGAGTTTGATCAGGATGACACGGATATCCTTCGCCATCGCGAGGAACATCTTACGCAGGTTCTCCGCCTGACGTTCCACCTTATCATTGCCGATGCTGACCTTATCCAGTTTTGTGACTCCGTCTACCAGGAGGGCGACTTCCTCGCCGAACTCGCGGCGCATGTCTTCGTCCGTAAACGGTGTATCTTCCACGACATCATGTAAAAGTCCCGCCGCGATGGTCTCCTTATCCAACTGGAGGCTGGCCAGGATGATCGCCACGCTTAAGGGGTGAATGATGTACGGGTCGCCGGAGCGACGTTTCTGATCCGCATGCATCTGCGCTGCGGTGTTGTATGCTTTTTCGATCAGGCTCAGGTCATCCGAGGGATGGTACGCGCGGATGATCTGCATTAAAAGTTCCCGAAGTTCTTCCGGCGATTTGTTATCCATGGCATGGCGGCTCATGGAATTCGCCAAAAAGTCTTCGAGGCTCTGCGTGGTTTGGGACGGATGCTCTCCGCCCGCCGGCTGCAACTCACGGCCGGCCTGTTGTACATGATCCTCCAGAAGGGAGATCCGCTCTACCGGTGCCAAAACATTTTCGGGATCCGGTTCAGTTGTAAATTTCTTCTCGTCCGACATGGCACCTGCTCCTTTCTGATATGATCATGGTGTGCTACGCAGCAAGTTGCTTCACACTTTGTAAACTGTATAATAAATCAGTATAATATGATATCTGGAATTTTTCAAGATTTTTTTACAAATTGATAGTGTTTCAAACGGTAAGTGATCTGGGTTTCACCGCGGAATGTATTGAAGGCCGGCGTGTAGATGATCTGGAGGCGGATCGCATTTTCCAGGCCCATCGTGGCGCGGTTCCAGGCTTCTTCTCCGCAGGCGCGGATCGCGTCGTTCTGCATCGTGTTCGCGTCGCCGAAATACGGGATGCTGAAGCGGAAACCGTTCTCGTTGATCACCTCGAGACGCAGGTACTGGCGTTCCTTTCCCATGCGGGAGATACGCAGGATGCGGAGGTTTTTCTCTGCGAGCGTCGGGGATTCATTGCCCTTACCGAGAGGCTCCAGGAGAGCCAGCTCCGAAACGAAAGATGCCGTTACGAAGGATGCGGGCATCGGGATGTCGATCCACACCTTCTCGCAAAGCAAGTCCTCGGTCAATGTACAAGCCGCGTTGATGGCGCGGCGGAAGGGCTCCAGGTTCTCCTCTGTGAGCGACAGGCCGGCCGCCATTTCGTGACCGCCGAACTTCGTGAGGTAGCTGCCCACCTGCTCCATCGAGTGGAACATGTCGTAGCCGGGGATGGAACGGCCGGAGCCTTTCAGCCCCTCTTTCGCCTTCGTGATGACGAAGGTCGGCCGGTAGTACAGCTCGCGGATGCGCCCGGCGACGATGCCGGCAACACTTTCGTGGCAGTCCGGCAGATACACCACCAGCACCCTGTCCGCATCTGCCGTAAGATCCGCCGGCTGGCCGATCTGCTCTACGGCCTTCTGCACCGCCGCTTCCGTCATCTGCTTGCGTTTGCTGTTCAGTTCATGCAGTTCCTCAGAAAGTTTCAATGCCTCTTTTGTGTCATCGGTGATGAAGAGGCGCACCGATTTTTCCGCCGTCTCCAGGCGGCCTCCGGCGTTCAGCGTCGGCCCCAGGATGAAGCCGATGTGGTAACTGCTGAAGATCTCCGGCGCGAGTTCGCAGGCCTCCATGAGCGCCTGCAGGCCCAAATACTGCGAGCCGTGATTCTCGCGGATGCGCATAAGGCCGAGCTGGACGATGGTCCGGTTCTCATCCATCAGATCCATGACATCGCCCACGGTCGCGATCGCGGCAAATTCGATCAGCGGCCAGAGTTCCCGCGAGGTATGGCCCTCGGTGTGGTCATAAAGCACCTGCATCAGCTTCCACGCCACGACAGCGCCGCAGATGCCGGTAAACGGGTATGCATTGTCCGCACGCTTCGGGTCCACCACTGCATTTGCATGGCCCAGACTACCGCCGTCCTGCGGAACCTCGTGGTGATCCGTCACCACGACCGTGATCCCGAGGTCACGCGCCATCTGCACCTCCGCTCCCGCCGCGATACCGTTATCGCAGGTGATCAAAAGGTCGACGCCGTCCTCGTGCGCCTTCTCGATGATCTTCGGATTCAGACCGAAACCATCCTCGATGCGGTGCGGCACCTGCCAGTCGACCGTGCCCTCGCGGGCCAGGCCGCACAGTGCGCGGTACAGGATCGTGACCGAGCACACGCCGTCGATATCGTAGTCGCCCAGAATGCGGATCTTCTGTCCGCCCTTAAGGGCTTCCGAAAGCAAAAGGACGGCCTGGATCGCATCCGGAAGCTGCGCGGGATCGTGCAGGCTCAAAGGATCCGCGTCCAGATAATGCCGCATCGCGTCGACCGTCGTCAGGCCGCGATTCGCCATGATCCGAACCAGATAGGGGGAGACCCCCAGTTGCTTTGAAAAACCTTCAAAATCCACTTTATTTGCGCGTACTCTCCAGATCTTATCCAAACCGTCCTCCATTGTAATCTTAAATCTTATGAATGAGCAGTCCGCTGCGGAGCTTCGGCTCAAACCACGTCGACTTCGGCGGCATCAGGAGTCCTGCATCTGCGACGTCGAACAACTGCGAGATCGTCGTTGCATACATGGAAAATGCTACCGTCATGTCGGTGTGAACGCGGCGCTCCAGTTCATTCAGGCCGCGGATGCCGCCGATGAAGTCGATGCGCTTATCCACACGCGGATCCTTGATCCCGAGGATCGGATCCAGCAGGTGGTCCTGCAGTACGGAAACGTCGAGACCCTTTACCGGGTCATCGCTGCCCATGGAAGGCGCTGCCTTGAGCACGTACCAGGTCTCATCCAGGAACATACCGAAGGTCATCGGCTTTGTGGGTGCAACCTGTACATCACTCTTCTCATAGGTGAAGCCTGCGTCCGTGAGTGCCTTAAGGAACTCTTCCTTCGTGCGGCCGTTCAGGTCCGCAACGACACGGTTATACGGCAGGATCATGAGCTCGTCCTCCGGGAACAGTACGGAAAGGAAGAAATTGAACTCCTCGCTTCCGGTGTAGCCGGGATTCTCGGCGCGGCGCTTCAGGCCTACCTTTACCGCCGAAGCGGCACGGTGATGTCCATCGGCGATGTAAGTGTTCGGAACCGACTCGAACGCCTGCGACAGACGAGCTACGAGCACGGGATCCGCGATCTTCCAAATGGTGTGGGAGATGCCGTCATCGGCCGTGAAATCGTAGAGCGGCTCTTCCTTCATCACGTCCGCGGTGATCTGCGCGATCTGCGCATTGCTGCGGTATGCCAGGAAGATCGGACCGGTCTGCGCGCTGCACGTATCGACGTGGCGGATACGATCCTGCTCTTTATCTGCACGGGTATTCTCGTGCTTCTTAATGACATTGTTCACATAGTCATCTACGCTGCTGCAGCCGACGATACCGGTCTGCGCGCGTCCGTCCATGATCAGGCGGTACACGTAGAAGCAAGGCGTCGCGTCGGTCACGTAGGTGCCGTCCGCGATCTGCGCGTTCAGCATCTCCTTCGCCTTCTCATATACGCAGTCCGCGTACGTGTCCACCGAAGCATCAAACTGCGTTTCCGCGCGGTCAATGTTCAAAAACGAGAGGGGGTGACCCTGCACCGCTGCTAAAGCTTCCTCCCGGTTGTATACGTCATAGGGAAGCGCAGCAACCTCTGCTACTACTTCCTTCGCGGGACGAACACCGCAAAATGGTCTAACGATAGCCATGTTTCCTCCAAAAAAGGATTCTCCAATACATGAACCGCATTGGAGAATCGCAATGATATAGTGTTTATTTAGCCTTATTTCTCAATAACTCTAACCTTAAGAACGCCATCGATCGCGGACAACTTGGTGATGAAGTCATCGCTTACCTTAGAGTTCACATCGTAGATCGCGTAGGAATACTCACCACGGCTTGCGGATACCATCTGCTCGATGTTGATGCCGCTCTCGCCTGCGCATGCGGTGAACTTGCTGATCACGTTCGGAATGTTCTTGTGAGCAACGGTCACACGTGCAGCGTGGGTCAGCTTACCGAGCGAACATGCAGGGTAGTTAACGGAGTTGCGGATGTTACCATTATCCAGGTAATCAACGATCTCGTCTACTGCCATGATCGCGCAGTTATCCTCGGACTCTTCGGTAGAAGCGCCCAGGTGCGGTGTGAGGATAACGCCCTTCTTGCCAGCGGTGGTAGCGTTCGGGAAGTCGGAAACGTACTTGCGTACCTTACCTGCCTCGAGAGCTTCCAGCATAGCCGGCTCATCAACAACGAGGTCACGTGCGCAGTTGATCACAACAACGCCGTCCTTCATCTTAGCGATAGCTTCTGCATTGATCAGGTTCTTCGTAGAATCCAAAAGCGGAACATGCAGGGTGATGAAATCACATACTTCGTAGATGTCCTCATAGCTCTTTACGACCTTAACGTCGCGGGACAGCTGCAGTGCGTTATTCAGGGACAGGTACGGATCGCATCCGTAAACTTCCATGCCGAGATGTACAGCTGCGTTAGCAACCAATACACCGATAGCGCCCAGACCGATGATACCGAGCTTCTTACCCTTGATCTCGGTTCCTGCGAAGTTCTTCTTCTCTTTCTCTGCGGTCTTCGCGATGTCAGCGTCAGCTGCATCGGAAGCTACCCAGTTCAGACCGCCGTGGATATCTCTTGCCGCAAGCAGCATGCCTGCGATCACGAGTTCCTTAACACCGTTAGCGTTAGCGCCCGGAGTGTTGAATACGACGATACCCTTCTCGGCGCAAACGTCGAGCGGGATGTTATTGGTGCCGGCACCTGCTCTTGCGATCGCAAGAAGGTTCTCCGGAAGTTCCATGTCATGCATCTTTGCGCTGCGGACCAAGATGCCGTCTGCCTCAGCAACAACATCTGTCAGAGCGTAATTCTCAGGAAGATTGTTAAGACCGATCTTAGCAATAGGATTCAGGCAATGTATCCAATGTACCTTATTCATTATGCGTTCTCCTCCTCAAACTTCTTCATGAATGCAACCAGTGCCTCAACGCCTGCCTTCGGCATAGCGTTGTAAATGCTGGCGCGCATACCGCCTACGCTTCTGTGACCCTTGAGGTTCTCGAAGCCGGCAGCCTTTGCCTCTTTTACGAACTTAGCGTCGAGTTCTTCATTGCCCGTTACGAACGGAACGTTCATAAGAGAACGGGAAGCGGGCTCAACGGTACCCTTGAAGAGCTTGCTCTGATCGAGGAAATCGTAAAGGACTTTTGCCTTCTCGATGTTCTTCTTCTGCATAGCCTCCAGGCCGCCGTTCTTAAGCAGCCACTTGAATACGAGACCGCAGATGTAGATAGCCCAGCAGTTCGGAGTATTGTACATAGAACCGTTCTCAACGTGGATCTTGTACTGCATCATGGTCGGAACGCTCTCATCTACGCTCTCAGGAATGAGATCCTCGCGGATGATGGCGATAACCAGACCTGCAGGTCCGATATTCTTCTGTACGCCGCCGTAGATCATGCCGTATTTCGTCACGTCAACCGGCTCAGACAGGAAACAGGAAGATACGTCGGAGATCAGATCCTTACCCTTTGTATTGGGCAATGTGTGGAACTTGGTTCCGTAAATGGTGTTGTTTTCGCAAATGTATACGTAGTCAGCGTCCTCACGGATCGGCAGATCGGAGCAATCCGGAATGTAGGAGAAGGTCTTGTCAGCGCTGGATGCAACTGCAACTACATCGCCGTACTTCTTCGCTTCCTGATATGCTTTCTTAGCCCACTGACCGGTTACGATATAATCAGCCTTCTTGTTCTTCATCAGGTTGAGCGGGATCATAGCGAACTGAAGAGAAGCGCCGCCCTGCAGGAACAGAACCTTATAGTTATCCGGGATGTTCATCAGTGTGCGGAGATCCTTCTCTGCCTCATCGATGATATCCTGGAACATCTTGGAACGATGGCTCATCTCCATTACGGACATTCCGCAACCGTGGTAATCCATCATGTCTGCTGCTGCCTGCTGTAAAACTTCCTCCGGTAAAACCGCCGGACCGGCTGAAAAATTGTAAATTCTACCCATGGTATCCTCCAGAAATACTTTTTAATTATTTTTCTTTTTTAAATCTTCGTTATCGAAGCAGTCGGCAATGGCGCCGCCCGGTGCTACCATCGGGAATACTTTGTCATCACTGTCGATCACACATTCGATCACTACCGGAATGTTGAGCGCGATCGCCTCGCGGAGCGCGGGCTCGAACTCTTCCTTCTTCGTTACGCGGTACGCCTTCGCGCCCATGCCTTCGGAGATCTTAACGAAATCCACCTGATCATTAAGGACGGTGTTGGAATAACGCTGTCCGTAGAACAGGGTCTGCCACTGGCGAACCATACCCAGCACGTGATTGTTCATAACGATCTGAATGATGGGGATGTTGTAACGTGTCGCGGTCGCGATCTCATTCATATTCATACGGAAACAGCCATCGCCGGCGATATTGCAGACGATCTTATCCTTGCGGCCCATCTTCGCTCCGATGGATGCGCCCAGGCCGAAGCCCATGGTTCCGCAGCCGCCGGAGGACAGGAAGGTTCTCGGGGAGCGGTACTTCGCATACTGTGCGGCCCACATCTGATGCTGGCCTACGTCGGTCGTGATGATCGCATTGCCCTCGGTCACCTTATAGATGGTCTCCATGATATAAGGTCCGGAAAGTACGGATGTATCGTATGAAAGCGGATGTTCTTCTTTAATGGCCTGGATCTCATCGATCCACTCCTTATGCTCCATGGGGGAGAGTTTTGCAAGAAGACGAACGAGCGCCTCCTTCAGATCTCCTACCACAGCAACATCCGTCTGAATGTTCTTGTTGATCTCTGCTGCATCGACATCGATCTGCAGGATCTTCGCGTTGCGGGCGAATGTCTTGGTGTTTCCGGTGATACGATCGCTGAAGCGAACGCCCAGAGAGATCAAGAGATCGCACTTCGAAACGCCCAGGTTGGAAGCCTTCGTTCCGTGCATGCCGAGCATACCGGTGTACAGAGGATCCTCGCCGTCAAATGCGCCCTTACCCATGAGGGTGTCGCAAACCGGAGCATTTACAAGCTTCGCCAGCTTACGAACCTCCTCGGAAGCGCCGGATGCGATCGCACCACCGCCTACGAAGATGAAGGGCTTCTTAGATGCCATGATGGCCTTTGCTGCTTCCTCGAGAGCCTCCTCGCGGATCTCGGCAGTCTTCGGCAGGATGGGCTTCGGAGCGACCGGAGTGTACTCGACAGTCGCAGCGGTAACATCCTTCGTGATGTCGACGAGGACAGGACCGGGACGACCGGTCTGGGCGATGCGGAATGCAGCGCGTAAGGTATCTGCAAGCAGATTGATATCCTTTACGATGTAGTTGTGTTTTGTGATCGGCATCGTCACGCCGGCGATATCGATCTCCTGGAACGTATCACGGCCCAGAAGGTTAACGGCAACATTTGCCGTGATGGCAACGACCGGAATGGAATCCATGTAAGCCGTCGCGATACCGGTAACGAGGTTCGTCGCACCGGGGCCGGAAGTAGCGAAGCAAACGCCTACCTTACCGGTCGCGCGGGCATAACCGTCCGCTGCGTGTGCGGCACCCTGCTCGTGGGATGTCAGAATATGGGTGATTTCGTCGGAATGCTTGTAAAGAGCATCGTAGATGTTCAGGATCGTGCCGCCCGGATAACCGAATACGGTATCAACGCCCTGCTCTTTCAGGCACTCTACTACGATTTCGGAACCTGATAATAACATGATTGTCTCCTTCTCTTTATGTACACGGTCTGCTATGCGGACCGGGATACTTCTCTTAGATCAAAACCGCGCCGAGATTTGCGGAGGTCACCATCTTCTCGTAACGAGCCAGATAGCCTTCCTTTACCTTCGGCTCACGCGGCTTCCACTCCTTACGGCGTGCTTCCAGCTCTTCGTCGGAAACCAGCACATCGAGCTTGTTAGCCGGGATGTCGATGCGGATGATATCACCTTCGTGGATCAGGGCGATCGGTCCGCCGACCGCTGCTTCCGGACTCACATGGCCGATGCTTGCGCCACGGCTCGCGCCGGAGAAACGTCCGTCGGTGATCAGGGCTACACTGGAGCCGAGGCCCATGCCCGCGATCGCGGATGTGGGGTTCAGCATCTCACGCATGCCGGGGCCGCCCTTCGGGCCCTCATAGCGGATGACGACGACGTCGCCTGCAACGATCTTGCCGCCCTTGATGGCAGCGATCGCATCCTCTTCGCAGTCAAACACACGTGCGGGACCTTCGTGTACCATCATCTCCGGAACGACTGCGGAGCGCTTAACTACGCCGCTATCCGGGGCAATGTTACCCTTCAGGACGGCGATGCCGCCTGTCTCGCTGTACGGATTGTCGATCGGACGGATGACTTCCGGATCCCGATTGACGCGTCCTGCGATATTCTCTCCCACCGTCTTACCGGTCACGGTGATCAGATCGGTGTAGAGGAGGTTCTTCTTATTCAATTCATTCATGACTGCATAGACGCCGCCTGCTTCGTTCAGGTCTTCCATGTAGGTGTGGCCTGCCGGTGCCAGATGGCACAGGTTCGGTGTCTTCGCGGAGATCGCGTTTGCGATATCCACATTCAGTGTAACGCCTGCTTCACGTGCGATAGCCGGCAGATGCAGCATCGTGTTCGTGGAGCATCCGAGTGCCATATCCACGGTCAATGCGTTGTGGAATGCCTTCTCGGTCATGATGTCGCGCGGGCGGATGTTCTTCTGCCACAGCTCGACGATCTTCATACCTGCGTGCTTAGCGAGTTTGATACGCTCGGAATAAACTGCGGGGATGGTACCATTGCCCGAAAGGCCCATACCGATGGCCTCGGTCAGGCAGTTCATGCTGTTTGCGGTATACATACCGGAACAGGAACCGCAGGTCGGACAAGTCTTCTCTTCGTACTCGCGCACGTCTTCTTCGGTGATCTTACCTGCAGCATAAGCGCCGACAGCTTCGAACATGGAGGAAAGGCTGGTCTTGCAACCCTTCACGTGACCTGCGAGCATAGGGCCGCCGGACACGAAGATCGTGGGTACGTTTACACGTGCTGCTGCCATCAGAAGGCCGGGCACGTTTTTATCACAGTTCGGGACCATGACCAGAGCATCGAACTGGTGCGCTCTCGCCATACACTCGGTGGAGTCCGCGATCAGGTCACGGGTCACGAGGGAGTACTTCATGCCGATGTGGCCCATAGCGATACCGTCGCAGACGGCGATCGCGGGGAAGACGACCGGAACACCGCCGGCCATAGCCACGCCGAGCTTAACAGCCTCGACGATCTTATCCAGGTTCATGTGACCCGGAACGATCTCATTATAGGAACTGACGATACCGATCATGGGTTTCTTCATCTCTTCTTCGGTATGTCCCAATGCATTGAACAAAGAACGATGCGGGGCTTGCTGCATGCCCTGACGTACGGCATCACTTTTCATCTTCGTACCTCCGTAGTTTTCGGTCTCACCGACCGTCTATTCTTTCGTCTTTCGACTGTGAAACGATCAAATTCTCTCTGCCACCAGGTCGCCCATCTGTGTGGTGGAAACCTGAGTGCATCCTTCGGACATGATGTCCACGGTACGATATCCTTCGGACAATACCTTCTGGACGGCAGCTTCCACTGCATCCGCCTCGCGGTCCAGATCGAAGGAGTAGCGAAGCATCATCGCTGCGGACAGGATGGTCGCGATCGGGTTTGCGATGTTCTTTCCTGCGATATCCGGAGCGGAACCGTGGCTGGGCTCATACATGCCGAGCTTCGTCTCGCTTAAGGATGCGCTGGAGAGCATACCGATGGAACCCGTTACCATGCTGGCTTCGTCAGACAGGATGTCGCCGAACATGTTCTCGGTCAGGATGACGTCGAACTGGCCCGGATCACGGACGAGCTGCATCGCACAGTTATCTACGAGCATGTGGGAATAGGTAACTTCGGGATAATCCTTAGCGACCTCTTCCACGACCTTACGCCACAGACGGGATGTATCGAGGACATTTGCCTTATCGACGCTGATCACGTTCTTGCGACGCTTCATCGCGATCTCAAAGCCCTTCACCGCTATGCGGCGGATCTCATTTTCATCATATGTACAGATATCGGTGGCCTTCTTCACGCCGTTCACCTCTTCGGTGTGGCGCTCGCCGAAATAAATGCCGCCGGTGAGCTCACGCATGATCACCATGTCGAAACCGTCGCCGATGATCTCATCACGCAACGGGCAGGCTGCCTTAAGCTCTTTATAAAGGTAAGCAGGGCGAATGTTTGCAAACAGCCCCAGCTCTTTACGGATCTTCAGAAGTCCCGCCTCCGGACGCAGGTTCGGGGGCAATTGATACCAGGAACTCTCGCCGACCTTACCGCCGACTGCTCCCAGAAGTACGCTGTCAGATGCTTTCGCTTCAGCAACGGCTTCGTCCGTAAGCGGCACGCCGTATGCGTCGATGGAGCATCCTCCCATCAGAAGTTTCTTATATAAAAACGTATGTCCGTAAACCTCGCCGACGCGGTCCAAAACTTTACACGCCTCGGTCACGATCTCCGGACCGATCCCGTCACCCGGAATCAAAGCTACCTTAAACTCCATAACAGAGCCTCCTGTAAAAGATATCCATTCTATGATACCTTGTTTCTACTCGGTTTTCAAGTATTTTTTTAAAAAACTTTACGGCCACTGGCCCCTTCTGGGCTTGATACGGCGGAGCACACCCGAACTTTCCAGATTTGTGTAAAGCAGGATGCGTGCCTTCCCCTGATATTCGGGTTTGATCAGGTAGTACACGTAGGTTTCAACGAGGTTGTAGAGATTTCCCGTGCGGCCCTCGATCTTGAAATTCGAAAAGCCCATCGGAACGTAAACATTCCAGATGTCATCGGGGGAAATGACCGTCGGATAGTCCAAAACATCGTAGAGTGTATTCTTCTCACCGTAATCACAATACCACGTTTTCAGCGGTGTCTGTTTCTCGGGCGGAAGCTTCCGGTTTTTCAGCACCTGACGATGCAACTCGCCGATGTGAGCATAGTGCGCTTTACGACGCGGACAGTCCGGCTGGCAACAAGGGTTCACCAGGATCTCGATGCGATCTTTATCCGTGATCTTCGAGATGGTATCCAATTCATGATTCAGGTTGTAGTCCAGGACCACGAGACCGTAGTCCTTCGCAAGCTCCGCTTCCACCTCTTCCAGCGTCCGCAGGCATTTGCAAGTCGAACTGTTGATGGTGTACTTCGGATAGTTTTTACGGATGTATTCTTCCAGAATGTCGGAGGTGACGAGCACCTCGTTCATACCGTTATCTCCCGCCTTCAGGCAGAAGTTACAATAAGGATCGGACAGTTCTTCCTTCGTGATGGTCGGGTTTGTGTAAGTGAAACGGACCGGGATGCCCAGATCATTGATCGATTTGATCGCCAGACGAACGAAATCCGCATCACACTGGTCCTCAAACGTGAACCGGCCGCTCGCCCACAGGGACGTGGGGAACTCACCGAAAAAAGAAGCAAAGGCAACGCCTTCGCGGAAATAATCCGGATACTGCTCCAAAAGGCTGACCATCATCATGTTCAGCGGAAGGTTCCCCCGAAGTCCGGGCATATGAAACTTGACTTTTTTATTCTCGGATGCCATGAAAATTCCTCCCGTAAAGCGGAATCAGGCACAGCATATGACTGCTGTGCCTGCTGCGCAAAATTCTATAAGATCTTAATCATTATCCAGTGTGACAACTTCGCAAAGTCCGTCGCTTACGCTGACGCAAGGATAATATTTCGCCAGAAGGTCGGTGCAGAGCTTTAAGATGATCGCTCCGCCTCCGGCGTACAGATCCATGCTTCGGTACTGACGACGATACTGCTTTAAAGTCTCACCCATCTCTTCCATCATGTCCGCAGCTGTAGGATCGCTGTTTCTGAACTCTTCCATGTCCAGAATGCGGAACGAGAAGGTTACATACAAAGAGATCGTCCGGCCATCGGTTCCCGCTGCGTTAATGATCGGGAAATATACCTTATCACGAGAGAACGTAAACATCGTTACATAGTTGCGCTTACGCTCAGCCGGTTTATTCTCCTCATACGTTTTTTTCTTAGGCTTGCCTCCAAATAAAAAGAACATACTCAGCACCTCCCCTTCATAGAATGCTAATACGATATGTTACCAGAGAACTACTTGCTTTCCGTTTGGTTTCCGCTATCTTGCTTCTCACAATCCACGATCGCTGTTTTCTGCATCGGGATGCGGCAGTTTTTGTTGTTTCCAAACTCGACGATGACTGTGTCGTCTGCTATGTCAATTATTGTACCATAAAATCCCGAACTCGTCAATACAACATCGCCAATCTCTAGCTGAGAAAGTAATTCTTTTAGCGCTTTTTGCTGTTTTTTCTGTGGACGTAACATTAAAAGGTAAAGTGCAACGAAAATTAGTACGTAAAATACGATGATTATAAGCCAATTTCCGCCTCCAGCCTGTCCGTCTGGAGTTGCTTCCAACGCCAACAACTTGTCAAACATGTAATAATCCTCCGATACGTTCATACCCGATGGGTCAATCATCCTCGCCACTCGCGAGACTTTCCAATTTTTCCTTACGGAAAGTTTCGAACCGATGCTCTGCGATCGCGTCGCGGATCTGCTCCATCAGGGTGTTGTAATAATGTAGGTTGTGCATAACGCAAAACCGTAAGCCCAACATCTCACCGGCCTTCAGCAGGTGACGGATATAGGCACGCGAATAGGTCCGGCAGACCGGGCAGTCGCAGTCCTCTGCGATGGGCCGGTCATCGAGCTCATATTTCGCATTTTTCAAATTCAGTCGGCCGCGGTCCGTGTATACGTGACCATGGCGTCCGTTTCGCGACGGGTAAACGCAGTCGAAGAAATCGACACCGCGGTATACCGCCTCGATGATATTTGCCGGAGTTCCCACACCCATCAGATAACGGGGCTTCTCCTTCGGCAGATGCGGTAACGTCACGTCCAGGATGTGATACATCTCTTCATGACTCTCGCCGACCGCCAGGCCGCCGACCGCATAACCATCCAGATCCAACTCTGCGATCTCTTTCGCGTGCGCGATCCGGATGTCATCCAGAATGCCGCCCTGGTTGATGCCGAACAGCATCTGGGCGGGGTTGATCGTATCCGGCAACTGCGACAAGCGATGCATCTCATCCTTACAGCGCTTCAGCCAACGTGTGGTGCGCGCCACAGACTCTTCGATGTATTTGCGCTCCGCTTTCGAAGGCGGGCACTCATCGAACGCCATCGCTATGGTCGATGCCAGATTCGACTGGATCCGCATGCTCTCTTCCGGCCCCATGAAGATGAGACGTCCGTCGACATGCGAATGAAAGGTCACGCCCTCTTCGCGGATCTTACGAAGGCCTGCCAGAGAAAACACCTGGAAGCCGCCGGAGTCCGTCAGGATGGGCCGGTCCCAAACCATGAACTTGTGCAAGCCGCCGAGTTTTTTGATCACCTCGTCACCCGGCCGCACATGCAGATGGTATGTATTGGACAGCTGCACCTGTGTGTGGATGGTCTTCAGATCCTCCGTAGACAGGGCGCCTTTGATGGCAGCAGCTGTTCCTACATTCATAAATACAGGGGTCTCGATCACGCCGTGCACGGTAGCGAAACTACCGCGCCGCGCCGCGCCGTCTTCGGTCCGTATTGTAAACATGGACACTCCTAATTCTGGGCTGTTGTATCCGCAGGCTTCTTACGCATCATCAGGTGAGCCAGGCCGCCCGCGATGCATACTGACGAGAAACCGCCGCAAAGCACGCCAACGATCAGAGGCAGAGCGAATTCACGAATAGCCGAAACACCGACGATCGCCAATACGATGACCATGATCAATGTCGTCAAGGACGTGTAGATGCTTCGTGTCATCGTCTGGTTGATACTCAGGTTGAAGATCTCCTTCAGAGTATATCTCTTATGGGAATCCAGCGAAAGGTTCTCACGTACGCGGTCGAAGATAACGATGGTCGCGTTGATCGAATAACCGACGATGGTCAGCATACAAGCGATAAACGTGGTACCTACGGTCCAGTTGAACAGCAGGTAAGCCAGGATAACTACAAATACATCATGCAGCAACGTAAATACGGAAGCTGCGGCAAATGTCAGGTTACGGAAACGGAACCAGATATAAAGCAACATGCAGAGGGTCGCAACTGCAACGGAAACCAGTGCATCCCGACGCATCTCTTGGCCGATCGCCGCAGAGATGTTCTGCATCTGGATACCATCCTCAGCAACATCGAACTTCTCTTTCAGCATTTGCGTCAGTTTGGTACGCTCATCAGGGTTCAACGTCTTCGTGCGGACGATGATCTGGGTACTGTCGACAACTTTGTTGGACACGATATTGCTGCTATTATTCTCGTCGATCACTTTTGCGATCTCAGGGTTGATCTTCGTCTGGATCTCTTCCAGTGACATATCGACCGGAAGATCGATCGTCGATGAAGTACCGCCTACGAAATCGATGCTGTAATTCATCATCTCGCCCTTAGAAGCGTTGAAGATGAGCAGGCCGATCGAAAGAGCGATGGCAACGCCGGAGATCGAGAAGAAGATCGGGCGCTTGCCGATGATGTTGAGTTTGGTCGTTTTCTTCGTCTCACCGTAGGCTCCCTTACCCTTAACGCCCAGATCGTAGAAACCGGTCAGGAACAGACGGGTGATACCCAGGGAACTTACCATGGAAAGAACGATACCAACAGCCAGGGTCTGAGCGAAACCGCGAACGGTTCCGGAACCCAGGATATTCAAAATGATCGCAGAGATAAGGGTCGTAACGTTACCGTCGACGATCGCGGACAATGCTTTCGAGAAACCATTGTTGATCGCGGTGCGTACAGTCGTTCCGGACCCGATCTCCTCGCGGATACGTGCGAAAATGATGACATTCGCATCCACGGCCATACCGATGGACAGGATCATACCTGCGATACCGGGAAGTGTAAGTGTGATATCAAAGCCTGCAAGAACGACGATCATCATCGTAACATAGCAAAGCAATGCAAGCGATGCAGCGATACCGGGAACGCGATACAGAATGATCATGAGAAGGATCACGATAGCGAGTCCGATCGCACCTGCAAGAAGGGATGTATGGATCGCCTTCTCACCGAGTTTCGCGCCGACCACATCGGAACGAACCTCTTCGAGTTCTACCGGAATGGCACCGATACGGATCGTAGTAGCGAGGTTCTCCGCGCTTTCCAAGGATTCAAGTCCGGTGATCTCGGCGTACAGGGATTCGATCTTCGAGTTAACTCTCGGTGCGCTTACGACCTCACCGTCAAACACGATCGCGATCTGACGGCCGATATTTTTATCCGTGACATCTGCGAAAACCTTAGATCCTTCATCAGTCAGAGTAAGCAAAACGACATACTCGATCGAGTTGGAATTCACTCCCTCCGAACGACGAGATCTGGCTTCCGCCGTCTTGATATGCTCAGGCAAAAGAACTTCTTGGTTTTTCTCATCGATAAACTTCAAAGCACCCGGTTTTCCGAGTTCTTCCAGAACTTTATTCGCATCCTTAACATTCGGGATATCAACGCAGATACGTTTGTCACCCTCCATGTAGACCGATGCTTCTGTCGAATAAGACTCCGCTCTCTTACGAAGCTTCTCTTTCGCATCAGACATCGCTTCGCCGGAAGCATCTCCGACTGCCTGATAGGTGATGGAAACACCGCCGGCCAGGTCGAGACCGAGGTCGACATCATAAAGACTTCCATACTGCTGTTCATCAAATCCCACAAATGCCACAAACGCCATGAAGCCCAATAAGATCATTCCGAAAAGCAGCTTCAAAGCGCCTGATCCCTTACGATCGCGCATTTTGTTTACCTCCGTAATTCCGGGATATCCCCGGTCATTTCTTCATTTTCATCCATTTCCGCAAGAGCGGCCTTGATCATGATTGCACACTCGATCCGCTTCTTTTGCATCACGCAACCGATATCGTACGCATCCGTCAGACTGTGATGGAAATTATACGAGTTCGCCGCGCAGCCGCCGCTGCAGTAGAAACGTGCAAAACAGTTTTTGCACTTTTCCTTTGCGTATACATTGCAAAGTTTGAACTGATCCCGCAGTTCGGTATTCACAATGCCATCGTCCAGATTTCCGAGGCAGAATTCTTCCTGTCCCACAAACTGGTGACAGGGATAGAGATCTCCCCACGGAGTCACACCCAGGTATTCCGTACCCGAGCCGCAGCCGGCCAGGCACTTCGCAACACAAGGACCGTGATCCAGATCGATATTAAAGTGGAAAAAGTTGAAGCCTCTTCCCTCTTTACGCCGTTTGATGTATTCGACCGCCAGTCGGTCGTATTCTTCGAGGATCTTCGGAAGATCCTCCTCCGTGATCGCGTACGGGTCTCCCGGCTGCGCCACCACAGGTTCCATGGACAGTTTGTCGAACCCGAGATCCGCATAATGGATCACGTCGCTGGCAAAGTCCGTATTAAAGTGGGTAAAGGTACCCCGGATGAAGTAGCTCTTATCCCCGCGTCGTTTTGCGAATTCCTGAAACTTCGGAACGATGATGTCGTAACTGCTCTTTCCGTTCCGTGTCGGGCGCATGCGGTCATTGACCTCGCGGCGACCGTCGAGCGACATGACTACGTTCGCCATCTCGCGATCGCAGAACTCCATGACATCCTCATTCACCAGAACGCCGTTCGTCGTCAGCGTGAAGCGGAACTTCTTGTGGTACGGTTCCTCTAAGCTCCGACCGTATTCCACGATCTGCTTAACGACCTCCCAGTTCATGAGAGGCTCGCCGCCGAAGAAGTCGACTTCCAGATTGATGCGGTGACCGGAATTAGCGACCAGGAAGTCCAGTGCTTTCTTACCGACCTCGAAGCTCATCAGCCCGCGGGAGCCGTGATAAGCGCCCTCGCCGGCGAAGCAATACTTACACCCCAGGTTACAGTCGTGGGAAACGTTCAGGCAGAGCGCCTTAACGACGGTCTTCCGCTTCTTGAAATCCATGACGAAATCGCGGTAAATGTCCTTCGCAAACAGAAGGTCTTCCTTCGCGAGTTCGTCGATCTCATCCAGTGCTTCCCGGATGTCCGAATAGGTGTAGGTCTTACCGAGTTCTTTCGTGATCGCATCATGATCATAAGCAGCGCCCGCGCCGGACGCCTCGATCAATGCGACGGCGTCATAAGCGACATCCTCCATCACGTGGACCGAGCCGGAATTCACATCCAAAACGATGTTGTATCCGTTGTTTTTATATTGATGTATCAAAACTCCTCCTAATCCGTACAGGGGTCGATTTCCGCATTCCCCTAAAAACAAGAATAAAGGGATGCCGCACGAAACACGCGCAGCAGCCCTTACACCTCATCTCAAAGAGGCTATGCGATACGGGGATCCCCTGTCGAAACCGTCGAAAAATTAGCGGTCCTTGTTCTCGCAGCTCTGATTTCCTACAGTACAGGAAGTCTTGCATGCGGACTGGCAAGATGTCTGGCACTCGCCGCAGCCGCCCTTTACCATAGATGCTTTCAAGCTCTTCTTTGTTAATGTCTTGATCTTTTTCATGAAACTTGTATCCTCCGTTTCTTACAAAAAGCATGCTCATCGCGCAATGACCCGATGATTATGCGACTATCATCATATCGCAAATGTTTCGCTTTGTCAACCATTTTACCGCCTGTTTCAAGGATTTTCGGTGTTCGTTTCGTCGACGGTCTCCACCCGGACCCTCACTTTATCCACGCGGTTGCGGTTCATCTTCTCGACCACGTAGGTAATGCCATCGCGTTCGATGCACTCCCCTCCCTCGGGCAATGCATCCAGAAGCTCGATCATCAAGCCTCCGAGCGAGTCATAATCCTCCGATTTAAGCTCCAGTCCGAGCTGTTCGTTGATGTCGTCGAGCTTCATCGCGCCGTCGATCAGGTATTCATTGTCCCCGATCTTACGGATGCTGTCTTTCTCTTCCTCATCATACTCGTCGCGGATCTCCCCGACGATCTCCTCCAGGAGGTCTTCCAGCGTGATCATGCCCACGGGCGCACCGTATTCATTCAGCACGATCGTGATGCTCACTCCGCCCTCACGCATCTGCGCGAGCATCTCGCCCAGCCTGCGGTTCTCAAACGTAAAGTGCGGCTTACGCAGGTATCTGCGCAGAGAAAACGTCCGGCCGGGCTTCATGAGAAGCAAGTCCTTCACGTTCAGGATGCCGATGACATTGTCCTTCGAATCCTGGTAGACCGGGAAGCGCGTATACTGGTTTTCGCGGAAGCATTTCAGCACATCCGCGTAGGAACATTCGACATCGAGCATGGTCATGTCGGCACGCGGCACCATGATGTCCTTCGCCTTTGCATCGCCGAAATCGACCACGTTGTTGATCATCTTCTTTTCTTCCGGCTCCAGGACGCCCTCTTCGTGGCTCACATCCACGATGGTACGCAGTTCCTCCTCCGTGATCACCTTCTCTTTATCATCCTTCGAAACGCCGAGCAGTTTCAACACGCCGCCCGCGAGCACGTTGGTTATGAAGATAAACGGGGTCAGGATCCACATCAGTCCGCTGATCGGCGTCACATAGAGAAGCGCGAGCTTCTCCGCCTTCACCGTCGCCAGCGTCTTCGGGGTCAATTCACCGAAAACGAGCACCAAAAGCGTCAGCACGCCGGTCGCGATGCCGGCCGCGTAGACCGCGATGCCTGCGCCGAAGTTCTGCTCCAGCACCTTCGTCGTAAACAGGGTCGCCAAAGACGACGCCGAGAGGTTCACAACGTTATTTCCGATCAGGATCGCGCCCAACAGTTTGGAGGGTTCCTCCGTGATGGCGAGCAGCCGCTTCGCCTTTTTATTTCCTTCTTCGGCCAATGTACGCAACCGTATACGGTTCACTGTCATGATGGCTGTCTCCGCCGAAGAGAAAAAGCCCGATAAAACGATCAATGCGATCAGTACGATAAGCCGTACTATGTCACCGCTGTCCAAATTCTTTCCTCCTGAATCTTTGCTAGGCTCCCGTGTCGGGGCCTGTCTCTATCCTACATGGTCCCGGCGGCTTTTCGCTCTGCCAGCTTCTTAAGCAGCAGTTTCCGCGCCGCCGCGGGATCCGCCTGCCCGTTCGTCTCTTTCATGACGCATCCGAGCAAATGTCCCGCCGCCTTCTCCTTCCCGGAGAGGTAGTCCGAAACCGATTTTTCCTGTGCCTTAAGGACCGCATCCACCGCGACCTCCAAAGCATCCTCATCCTTTGTTATCAAAAGATGACACTCATTTACATATACCATAGGTTCGATGTTTTTGTCAAACATGAGGGCGAAAACATCGCGCGCGGTCTTCGTCGTGATCACGCCGTCCTCCTGCATCCTAAGCAGTTCGGCAAATGCTTCGGGGGTGATCTTCCACTGGCCCGGATCCGCCTTCTTCTCGCGGCACAGGTACATCAGGTCGCCGCACATCCGCGCCGCGATCGTTTTCGCACGCCGCGTCTCGGAATCTTCGGGTCGTTCGTCCTCCGCCCCTTCCTGCCACAGCCGAAGGGTCTCCTCAAACAGCACCGCCGTCGCGGGATGCCGCGTCAGGATCTGCGCCTCCTCCTGCGTCAGGGACAGTTCGCGCATGTAACGCTCCGCCTTCTCTTCGCGAAACTCCGGCATCTGCTCTTCCATTTTCCGGATATACTCCTCCGGCAAATGTACGGGCAGCAGGTCGGGCTCCGGAAAATACCGGTAATCCATGACCTCTTCCTTCGTCCGCATGACCTTCGTCGTGCCGTCCGCTTCGTCAAACCGCCGTGTCTCAAACACGACCTTTCCGCCTGCGCCTAGCACCTGTGCCTGCCGCTCCGCCTCATAGGCTACGGCCCGCCGGATACTCGTGAAGGAGTTCAGGTTCTTCATCTCCGTCCGCACGCCGAGCGCCTCTTCTTCCACCTTACGTAGGGAAAGATTCACATCCGCGCGCATCGAGCCCTCGTGCAGTTTTCCGTCGGAGATCCCCAGATACATCGCGAACATGCGGATCTTCTCCAGAAACGCGATCACCTCGTCCGCGTTGCGGAAATCCGGCTCCGTCACGATCTCCAGCAGGGGCACACCCTTGCGGTTGAAATCCACCAGGGAAACGCGCCGCTCCAAGTCGTGCGTCAGTTTCCCGGCGTCGTCCTCCATGTGCATCTCGTGGATGCGGATGACCTTCGTTTCGCCGGCCTCAGTCTGCACCTCGACCTGTCCGCCCTTCAGGATCGGCTCGTAGAACTGCGTGATCTGGTAGGCCGTCGCATTGTCCGGATAAAAGTAATTCTTGCGGTCGAACCGGCTGTTGCGGTTGATCTGCCCCTGCAGGGCGAGTCCCATGCGCACGGCGCAGGACAGGGCCTCGGGGTTGAGTACCGGGAGCGCTCCCGGCAGGCCTAAGCAGACCGGACACACGTTCGTGTTCGCCGCCTCGGCAAATGTATTTTTGCAGCGGCAGAAGATCTTCCGCTGTGTTGCCAATTCGATGTGGACCTCGAGTCCCATCACGATCTCGTAATCATTCATGGACAGGTCCTCCCTTCACACAGGGTGTAAACGGCGCGGCGAGCTGCTCCGCGACCTCGAACATCGCGGCCTCCCGGCCCGCATTGGCCGTGACCATGACGGCTGACGGTGCATCGTCTTCCATCGCTTCAACGGGCACGTTGATTGCAGGAAGGCCGCACAGGTTGGCGAGCACGGTCAGTTTATCCTGCTCGTAGCCGTTCAGAAAGGCTTCGCTGTCGCCCGCGAAATCCGCGCGCGGGTACGGCCGTGCCAGTGTCTCCGATACGATCACGTCCACCTCGGCCAATGCTTCCTGCACCTGGTCGTAGATGCATCTGCGCACGCGCGCTGCCTGCTCGTACCAGTCGCGGTACGACTCCTGGCCCAGGACGAACCGCCCCATGCGGATGCGGCGCTGCACCTCCGGCGAAAAGCCTTCCACGCGCGTCATCTCGTACATCTGGTCCAATGTCTCGTAGCCTTCCGCGCGGAAACCGTAGCGTACACCATCATAGCGCGCCAGGTTCGAAGCCGCCTGCGCGCACGCCAAAATATAATACGTCGCGACCGCATACTCGAGCATGGGAAGCTCGATATATCGGATCTCGTAGTTTTCACAGAATGTCGGATCCTTCCGAAGGATTGCTGCCGCCGCGGAATCCTCTCCGCCCAGCACACCCACACGAAGACGGCCGTGGGGCCTCTCTATTTCTTCTGCCGAAGGCCGGAAGTATACTTTCTCACGCATGGATGCATCCTGCTCGTCCGGTCCTGCGATCACAGAGTAGATCTTCTGTGCTTCATTGACCGAGCGCGTCAATGGTCCGATCACGTCGAACGCGGAAGCGTACGAGATCAGGCCGTAGCGCGATACCGCTCCGTAGGCCGGCTTCAGACCGACCACACCGCACAGCGCCGCCGGCTGGCGGATCGAGCCGCCGGTGTCCGAGCCCAGGGCGAAATCCACCAGCCCCAGTGCGACCGCAGCGGCGCTGCCGCCCGACGAACCGCCGGCTGAAAGCTCCGGATAGCGCGGGTTCTTCGTCGCCCCGAACGCTCCCGTCGTCGTAGTCTGCCCCATGGCAAATTCATCCATATTCGTCTTTCCGACGCAGATCGCGCCCGCCTCTTCGAGGCGCACGACCGCCGTCGCCGAATACGGCGATATATAGTTCTCCAAAATGTGCGAAGCCGCCGTGGTCTGCACGCCCTCCACACACAGATTATCCTTCACTGCAAACACAAGCCCCGCCAACGGATAACGTCTGCGCGCCTCCTCCTGCGTCAGCCCCTGAATCTCCCGCTCCAGTTTTTCCGCCGCCTGCGACGCCCGCTCCTCGCAGACCGTCACAAACGAATGGTACGCCGGATCGACCGCGCGGATCTTTTTAATGGCCTCGCTCACGCGATCCCTGATCTCACCCATTCTTTCCGGCCTCCCCTTCCAGCGTATATGGCACCTCAAAAAGCGCTCCCCGCATCTGGGGCGCGTTGAGCCTCCTCACATCGACCGTCCTCTCAGGCACATCCGCTCCGTCCGCCGAAGCCTCCAACGAAGCTACCGCCGAAAACGCCCCCTCATACGGCAACGTATGCATCGGCTCCACCCCGTCGGTATCCACCTCCCGGATCTTCTCAAACAAAGCCAGCATCCTCTCGATATCCGCCTGCATCAACTTATCCCTATCTCCAAAACGCTCCATACCATCCCTGCTTTCACTCTACGGACAATTCTTCCAAGCCAAAACTCCTCGCCCCATCAAATCCATTTCTTGCCCTTCTCTAAGTGAGGCACTCCCTCAAATCCACTCTTCTCAAATCCACTCTCCTCAAATCTACTCTCCTCGCATCTCCGCGGGGCAGGCTGATCTGATGTTTCGCGCCGACATATAGGTAAATGGGGGCTGGCACACAAGCGCAGTCCCCAGCAGCGTCGGGTTAGAAATCGTGCAATTAATTAAGCTGCGATCGAAAGGCGGGCATTGATCGAGCTGTAGATGATCACCGCGAAAGAGAAGTCGGATAAGGGGCATAAAATCGGACCACAAGTCCGATTTTTGCGCTAGCAGAGTGCATTTTCATCAAGAAAATGGACTCTGTCGAAGCGGGACCCCTTAAATCCGACTTCGAGAAAGCGGACTGATCATCACAGCGCAGTGAACCTGACCGCCGTCGATCGCACTTAATAAAACAGGCGCCGATTTCTAAACCGGCGCCTTACCGGGACTGTCTTGGTGCGCCAGCCCCTTTTAGAACTTCATGTCGAGAAGCATTGATCAGCCCATCTTCTTGATGCGGTCCAGTGCCTCAACGGTATTTTCGTAGCTGCCGAACGCGGTCAGTCGGAAGTATCCTTCACCGCTCGGTCCGAAACCGGAACCCGGTGTGCCGACCACCTGCGCGTTCGCAAGCAGATAATCAAAGAAATCCCAGCTCGTCATGCCCTTCGGAGTACGCAGCCAGATGTACGGTGCATTGACCCCGCCGAAAACCTCGTAACCGGCCGACGTAAGACTCTCACGAATGACCTTCGCGTTGTTCATATAGTACTCGATCTGTGCGCGTGTCTGAGCACGGCCGGCCTCGCTGTAAACCGCCTCACCGGCTCTCTGGATGATATACGGAGCGCCGTTGAACTTGGTTCCGCAACGTCTCGCCCAAAGGCTGTTTAAGGAAACGCCGCCGGCGGTCAGCTCCTTCGGGATCACGGTGAAACCGAGACGTGTGCCGGTGAAACCTGCGTTCTTCGAAAAACTGCGGATCTCGATCGCGCACTTCTTCGCGCCCTCGCACTCGTAGATCGAGTGGGGAATGTTATCTTCATGAATGTATGCTTCGTAAGCCGCGTCGAAAACGATGATCGACTGATGTGCCAGTGCGTAATCCACCCACTTCTGCAACTGCTCCTTCGTAGCTGCTGCGCCGGTCGGGTTGTTCGGGTAGCACAGGTAGATCACGTCCGCTGCCTCCTCGGGCAATGCGGGCACGAAGTTATTTTCCGCTACACAAGGCATGTAGGTCACGTTGCTCCAACGCTCGCTCTCCTTGATGTAGTCTCCGCAGCGTCCGGACATGGCGTTGGTGTCCACATATACCGGATATACGGGGTCGCAGACTGCGATGCGGTTGTCCTCGGAGAAGATATCGCCGATGTTTCCGCAGTCACTCTTTGCTCCGTCGCTGATGAAGATCTCGTCCAGCGCGATCTCCACGCCGCGTGCCTTATAATCCTTATTCGCGATCTCGCTGCGCAGGAACTCGTAGCCGAGGTCCGGAGCGTAGCCGCGGAAGGTAGCCGCCTGGCCCATCTCATCAACCGCCGCATGCATCGCCTGGATGACTGCGGGTGCCAGAGGCTGGGTGACGTCACCGATACCGAGGCTGATCACGTTCTTATCGGGATGCGCTGCCTTATACTCACGCGCCTTGCGGCCTACGGTAGAAAACAGGTAGCTGCCCGGAAGTTTCAGGTAATTCTCATTTATCTTAAACATAGTAGTACCTCCGTATTAAAAAATACGCATCCATTCTACTATAAGTCCGCGGAAAATGCAAGAAACTCTTTGCGCTTTTTCTTCCGCAAAGAGTTTCCATCGATATTACTTTCCGATCTCCGCCGTGCGGATGATGAACTTCACATCGCCATCCATACCGTCCGCGATACCGGAGAAGTTGTTGTATTCATTTGCGATCCGGACGAGTTCCTTAACGCGGTCTAGGATCGATGTGATCTCGCCGTTGAACACACCGACGATCTTCTTCACAGCCTGGTCGTCAAACTGGCCGATGCCGTCCGATAACTGCTTCGCGCCGTTCGTGAGTTTCCGCACGCCGATCGTCAGCAGCGGGATCTGCGCCTGCAGACTGGTCAGACCGTTGTAGAGTTCCGATGCTCCCGCAGAGAGCGCATCATTGCCCGCCTTCAGAGCGTTTGCGCCATCCACCAGCGCGCCAACTCCTGCGGCCGCCTGCGAAACGCCCGACGTATACGCGCCAATGCCATCATAAAACTGCTTGTATTCGTCCAGGGAAGCCTTCAGGCCCTTCACCTGTGCGGCCGCAGCGTCCTGGCCGGCCTGCGTTAACGTCGCTGCCACGCCATCCAGCACCGCGCCGTAGTTCTCTACGGTCAATGCGGGAACTGTCGCCCCGCTTGCAACCAGCTGCGAATGTGCCTGCTCCAACAGGGTCTCAAAGACCTTATGGGCTCCTTCGATAAGTGCAGCGGAATTCGCATCCAGGGTCGTGAGACCATCCTTCAGGGTGGTCGCGCCGGCAGCCACCTGACCCGCTCCTGCTGCCGCAGAAGCCGAGCCATCTCTCAAAGCCGAAGCGCCCTCCACGATTTTGTTGACACCATCACCCAGAGGACCTGCGCCCTCCAAAAGGGTGTTCAAGCCTTCGTAAAGTGCCTTAGAACCGTCTTCCAGTTTCGTCATCGCATCGGTCACCTGGCTGATCAGGCCCTCAACATCGCCGAGAGAGATCAGTTTATCGATATCCAAAGCACGAAATACTGCATTCGTTGCGATCGTCACCGTCATCTCCATTGAGAAATTCTTAACGTCCGCTGTGATCTCCACATATTCCGGGATCGGAAGCTTCTCGCTGTCGATACCCAGATCGCCAGCCAGGCCCGGGAGCGCCAGGCCTACGACCGCCATACGTGAGCCATCATTGACCATGCGTCCGTTCGTCACCGACACGTTGGAGAAGGTCTTACTATCCAGAATAGCGCCCGTGATCATCAGAAAAGGCACGTGAATCTTCGTTTCTTCACCCTCGATCGTGACCGTCTCTTCCTTCCGGTTTTCGTAGTCAAAACGGATCGTGACCTTACCGCTCTTTCCTGCCAGGGCCTCCGGTGCGATCTCCTCACCGTCGAGTTTATATGTCACATGTACCGCAAACGGAAGCTCAGCGTCCGTATCGCCGCGGTAGTACACATCTCCCATGGATGCGTTCCATACCTTATCCGAGCCGTTCTCGGTGAGGGCGGGATTACCCTTCAAGGCTTCGATGTTCGTAAGTCTTGATACATCGGCAAATGCATTATCGCCCGCGGAACCGGATAACCAGTCGCTTACGATCACCTGCTTAGCGGTGCCGTCCGCACCCGCCAAGACATAGACAGTCTCTTTTTTGGAAGGAGTATCCGCTGTAGCGATGTCCCCCTCGCCGATGGTCAGGACGGGGGTAGCGTCCGGAGCCTCCGCTCCGACTTTCTCCTCCGCCACCGTCGTCTCCGTCTCCGCCTTCACGTTTGTATTGACCGAGCCGCAACCGCACAAGTTCGCCATCATGGCTGCGCTCAGTGCGATCGCCGCTCCTCTTTTACTTATTTTTCTATAAATTCCGGTTCTCATTCTGAACTCCTTTCACTCATTTCCCCTTTATTCTCCGTGATGTGCCGCATGCCCACCGTCGTTTTGCAGATCAGTTTATCGCAAAGCAACAGCAATGCGGGAAGGATGGCGATGACCATCACCATACTGATCACGGCGCCGCGCGCCAGCAGTTTACACAACGAACTGATGATATCGATATCCGAGAACATCGCAACTCCGAAGGTCGCTGCAAACAGTCCCACACCTGAAGTCAGGATGGACGGGATCGATGTCGCCAGCGAGGTCTGTACGGAAGCCTTTCTTCCGACGCCGCCGATCCTCTCTTTCTTGTATCGCGTGGTCATCAGGATCGCGTAGTCGACCGTCGCTCCGAGCTGGATCGTACTGATGCAGATCGGTGCGATAAATGGCAGCTGCTGTCCCAGGAAATGCGGCAGACCCAGGTTGATAAAGATGGCGACCTCGATGACCGCGATCAGGATAAAAGGTAAGGTGATGCTATTTTCCACGAGGGCAATGATCACAAAGATCGCTGCAACGGACACGATGTTTACGACACGGAAATCCCGGTCCGTCGTCTCGATCATGTCCTTCATGCACGGCGCCTCGCCGATCAGCATGCCGCTCTCATCGTATTTTTTCAGGATCTCATTTAATTGGCCGACCTGTGCATTGACCTCGTCGGTCGCGCAGGCATATGCCGAACTAATCAGGAGGAGTTCCCATTTGTCACTCTTTAAGATCGAGGTGACCGATTTCGGAAGCACCTCCTCGGGAACGCGTGAACCGAGGACGGACTCCAGTGACAAAACGAAACGGACTCCATCGACCGCCTCCATCTCCGCACTCATTTCCCGAACGGCCTTCGGGGAGAGCGACGCATCCAGAAGCACCATGTGCGTGGATGCGATATCGAACTCTTCCTCGAGTTTCGTGTTCGCGATCACGCTCTCTAAGTCTTTCGGAAGTTCTCCGAGCAGATCGTAATAAACTTCATCCGAAGTCTTCATATATCCGTAGAATGCTGGACCGGTGATCAATGCGAACACGATCAGGAACACCGGGAATATCCGCACGAGGAAGCCCGCCGTTTTATTCATCTTCGGCAGCAGCGGCTTGTGCTTCGTCTTCTGCAGCGCCTTATCCAGGACCAGAATGAGCGACGGCAGGACCGTCACACAGCCGATCACGCCGAGAAGAACACCCTTTGCCATCACGATACCCAAGTCGCGGCCCATCGTAAAACTCATAAAGCAGAGGGCGATAAAGCCGGCGATCGTAGTGATCGAGCTTCCGAGAACGCTGGTAAATGTCTCACGGATCGCACACGCCATCGCCTCATCGCGCTCCATGTTCTTCTCCAGCTGTTCATTGTAACTGTTCCACAAAAAGATCGAATAGTCCATGGTAACAGCCAGCTGCAAGACCGCGGACAATGCCTTCGTGATGTATGAGATCTCTCCGAAGAAATAGTTCGTTCCGAGGTTCAGCACGATCATCATCGCGATCGACGCCAGGAAAACGAGCGGAGCCAGGAAACTATCGAGAAGCAAAAGCATCGCAGCCAATGCAAGCACTACGGCGATCGCGACATAGATCGGTTCCTCCCGCTCACACAGGTCCTTCAAATCCGTGACCATCGCCGACATACCGGTGACGAAGCATTGCTTTCCTGCCACATAGCGGACATCGCGGATCGCGTCCATGGTGACATCGGCCGATGTCGAAGAATCGAAAAATACCGCCATCATCGTGGAATGCTCGGTATTGAATGCCCTGTATAATCTCTCGGGCAATATCTCCATCGGAATGGAAAGATCGACGATGCTGTCATACCATACAACACTCTCAACATGATCGATCGTCTCGATCTGTTTTTTCACCGTCGCAACATCTTTCACGGGCATGTTTTCAAAGATCAAAAAAGAAAACGCTCCCTTACCGAACTCCTCCATCAGTTCGTCCTGCCCGATAACGGTCTCCATGTCTTTCGGCAGATATGTGAGCAAGTCGTAATTGACACGTGTGAAAACAAAGCCGAAGACGGAAGGAACCATAAGCAGAAGCGTCACCAACAGGATCAGGATCCGATGTTTGACAACTGCATGTGCTAACTTCATAAACTAATCATCCTTTCTCCGGGTCTTTCGGAGTGCCCCTCCCGGACTCCTTGCGGGGATGATACATATCCCCCGACCCCTTGCGTATTTTATCCTGTATCCCGAAATTCGACCACGGGCAACAAAAAACTCGTGTCCGAAATTCAGACACGAGCCTATATTTGTCTAATTATCCTTGCTTCATTCTACTCAGGATCATCTTCCTCCTCCGGAGGATTCAATGTGCTGCGCCGGATCATCTCCTCCGTCATGCCCAGAAACATCGAACAGAACCTATGGATATCCTTCGTCATATCGGAGTTCATCTGCTCCGACAGCCATTCCATGGTAACTCCGAAGCATTCGCAGCGATAGAACCGCTCGATGATCTCCCGATCGACAGGACGGATCGATGTTCCTTCAAAGATCGTCTTTCCGTACTCGGAAACCACATAATCACAGACCTTCCACAAATGCCTCTCAAAAATATCGCGGTTTACGGAATTATACATGTGCAGGATGGCGCGGCGGTTTTTTGTGCAGAACTCGACCGCCACACGAAGCGCCATCTCGATGGAATCGATGGTCGGATATTCCGCGATGATCTGCGCCGTCTCCTCCTGAATGATCTCCTCGATGAGCGCCGGCAGATCCGGATAGTGGTAGTAGAACGAATTGCGGTTGATCCCGCACTCCGCGACCAGCCCTTTCACCGTGATCTGGGACAGCGGCTTTTCGTTAAGCATCATGATAAACGTACGTTTGATCTCTTTTTTCATCAGGTCAGCACCCATAGTGTCTCCTTCGTAATTCGATCAGATCCCCAGTTCCCGGTAGATCTTCTCTATGCATGGTGACTTATACTCGATGTATTTGTCGATGTCTTCGGGATACAACGCGGCTCCCTCTTCCTTTACCCGGATGTACTCGCGTACCGCTTCGGGGTGCGAACGCAGATAGTCGCGAAACGCCAGGTGTCTCTTCAGTTCTTTCGACGTTTCCGTGCAGACATACAAATGATGCCTACGCAGATGCTCCTTTCCGGAGTATTTGAAGGCCTCCCGCCCCGGGATCCCGAGGTCTCCCTCGTGAATATATCCGATCTTCCCCAGTGCAGCCACCACCGCGTCAAAGCGGGAATAGTCCGGGATCACGATATCGATGTCAATGATCGGCTTCGCTGAGAGTCCCTTCACCGACGTGCTTCCGACGTGCTCGATCCGCAGCGCCAGATCTCCCAGGACTTCCTTAAGTTCCTGCTCGATCTGCCGGAAATCCTGCGCCCAGGCCGCATCGTATTTCTCAACGATCACTTGTTTTTTAGCCATTTTTCTCTCCTCCGACCGAAATGGTCTCACACCAGACGGATCCCATTGGCCGCCAGATGCTCCAGCACCGCCTCCGGAATGTGCCCCTCGTGGGTAATGGTCTGGGACTTCCTGTAAAACTGCTCCAGCGTATAATCCAGTCCGTCCGAAACGCGGCGGAAGGTATAACAAAACCGCTCCGGGTTCATGATGCGGTCCGGAACCATTCGCCGGACCAGATCCATCACCATGGGCATCGGGTGCGATTCAAACTTATCAAACTTCCAGGCGCGTGAAAGCACATCGCCGTCATACTCATAATACTCGCAATTGACGAGGACACCTTCTTCGGGGATCCCTTTTCCGCGGTATTCTTCCGCTGCGATCAGTCTTCCGGCGTCATCGTACTCGTACCACTCGAAAAACGCAAGCCTGTGAGAAGTGACCTTCCCCTGGGACGACCGCACGAAATAGCCGATCGTCAGCTGCTTCGATACGTACAGGATCACCATTCCGTCACCGTCGTCGGAACCGGTCTTCGACCACCGTAACTCGCCGGCAGGATCAAACCGCAGGGTAACGTAATTATTCGGATCCGCATTCTTCGGGATCTTCGCCGAAGGTACCTTCGGATAGGTATTCTTTTTGTTCGTGAGGCGCGAGATCAGAAACCTATCGTACGGATTCAAAAACCGCCACGCATCATTAAACTTCACATAACGTGTCGTCCCCTCCGCAACCTCAAAGTCCGGCTCATACGAAGCTACGTGCTGCTTGTAGATGGAGATATATTTCTTCAGTATTTCTTCACGTGAAAAATCCATGTCTTCTCCTAATGCATGTCTTGTAGTGTTTTCGGTGTCTCCCGAGATCATTTCTTGGGTTTGCGTGCCAGTTGCAGGTCGAGCGTATCGAAGATCGATATCTTCCCACCGTGCCGTTTTATGGCCGCCTCGATCGCATCCTGGAACGGCTCCCTTATACTCTCCTCGAGGACAATGTGATCGGAATAGGTACTGAGCAGCGCGCGATATTCCGCCGCCGTAAGGACGCGAGTCCTATGAAACAGCATGTATTTCGTATCCGTAAAACCGTACTTTTCGGCGATCATTGCCCGATCGGCAGCCTCCTGCTCCGTGTACTCGCTGATCTTTTTGGGCTCTTTCTTATAAAACGGATAATAGTAATCGGCGTATGCGCGCTGGATCTCATCAAACAGTTCGGGATCGTCCTTCGCTATAAAGGGGTGATTTGCAAATCTGGCAAATGCGCCGCCAGGCTTCAGTTTCCGGAACACCTTCGTGTATCCGATCTCCTCCGGCACCCAGTGAAACGCGGACGCCGAATAGATCAGGTCGTAAGTGTCATCCGGAAGATCGACATCCTCGAATTTGCCGGTGATCGCGGAAAACCCGGGATAGTCTTTGAATTTCTCCCGACACAGCTGCGCCAGTTGATCGCCATACTCCACGGCCGTCACCTTACAGCCAGTTTCCAACACCGGCGGGGTCGCCTGACCTCCGCCGATCCCGACCTCCACTGCGCTACAGGAAGCATCCAGCGGAGCGTAAGCAAACACCGCTTGATACAACTCCTCCGGATAACCCGGGCGGATCTTTTCGTAGGTCTTTGCAACCGTATTGAATGTCCATTCTTGTCCTTTGATTACAGGCATTTCTCCCTCCTTCTCATCCGTTCTTGCGGATCGGATGGCGTACCACAGTCTTCAGTTTCTCCGGCGCAACCTTGCGCGCATCACTCAGGTAGATCTCATGATGCAACCTCTGATCCGTAATATCCAAAACATAGCCCTGCTCCTTCGCGAAGCGATGCATCGCCTCAACCGTGGCAGGCTCATCATCATAGGAACCTATGTGCATGCATTGCACGCACAGCCCCTCATCGTATGTAAAGAACTCCACTTTCGAGAAGTCCTGCTTTTTCTTCGCTATCGCTTCGCGGACTGCCCAGTCGAAATCCGCCTGCGTGACGAAATCCGGCAAACGGATGACCGAGATCCAGTGGAAATCCGCCTTGCGAGCATAGTCGATCCCAACGACTCCCTCCTGCCACCAGAAACCCTCCAGCGGCGGCACGACGTAATCGAAATACCCTTCGATTCGGTGATCGCCCATCTTACTCATCTTGATCGTAAATGCGATGCCATACAACAGGCCGATCGCCTGCTTATACGCACCGTCCTCCTCATTCGGATCCCCGGTGCCCCGGACCGCTATAAAGTTCATCTTCGGAACCGTCACGATCGACGGCTTCCCCTTCGGCATATAAAATTCCTTATACTCCTTCTTGAAATCAAACGCCATTCGTAAGTCCTCCCTTATGCTGTTGTGGCACTTTCTCACAGGGTTCTTTCCGGTCGTTTTATACCTAAACTACCGGATCTGCTTCACTTTAGTCACTTTTCCACTCTTACGTTTCACTGCCATCTCAGCCATTTTATGACTAAGAAACTGATTTTGCGCCGTTCTAGTTATTATATCATACTTTTAAGAAGAACACTAAGCCTTTTTTTCGGTTTCCGAGATGTTTCTTTCAGGCAGTTTCATACCTAAACCTTCACTCTAAGCTTGCTTTAGGCATAATTACAAGTTTCAGCCATGCGTCCGGCTCAAAAAATTATGCCTAAGGCGTCGATCCATTCTCGCCTTAGGCATATTCCTGCGGAAATCTTCCGCTCCGCTCATATCTACTCCCAAAAACCTCACAATTTCAACCGCATGTTTATGTATTTCTGCGTTATCTCCGTAAACCCGAGTTTCTTGTAGAGTTTGTATCCTTCGTCGGTCGCCTTTAAGTCGAGCTGGCATAGGTGTTTCTCTTTCGCATACGCGATCATCTCATTCAACAGTCGTGTGCTGATCCCGTGGCCGCGGTATTCCTTCTCGGTGAACACGTTGAGAACTTCTCCTTCCAGGCCGTTCAGAAACGCCGGATTTGCAGGCTTCTCGATGATGAGCAGGTAGGCCGTCGCCACCAGGCGTTCCCCGTCCCGGGCCACAAAAGCGACCAAGTCTCTTCCGAGTTTTCTTTCAAAATATCCCGGCAACTGCTCTTCCATCGCCCGACGGTCCTCATCGCTGACCGAGCCATAATCATCGATCATGTACGCGATCCGAAGCCGGACTAATTCCGGAATATCCTCTATCCTCGCTGTATCAAAAACCAGCTCATCCATAATGCCTCCTCCACGGCTCATCCCAGGATCGTAGCAATGAACATCTTGATGTCGTCGATCTCCGACTGCACCTTCGCCATCTCCTGCTCGATATCCAACTTGCCGATCTCAACGTTCGCATCAAATACATTCTTACCCGGCTCGTTGAACGCGAGGACCACGCGATTCCCGTAAACGGTCATGGCAATGCTCTCGTATTTGCTTCCCAGAAACTCCAAACGTTCCATAAAATGCGGTGTGAGCAGGTAAAAAGCATCGTGCTCATAGGGCGAATACACGTCAAACTCTTTGTTAAATCTCGCCGACTCGAGTTCCACCTTCGTGTCTTTTTCTTCCCTGCGGCTCAGCGCCCTGTGTTTAAACTTCCGGCTGAACACCGACACGGAATTCACCAACTTATTCGGGAAATAAAACACCATCATCCGGCCTTCGAAATAGGTCGTTGAAGATGTATGGTCATCCCGCTCATCTACATCTCTCACATTGACTTCCGCGATCTGAAAATTCACGCCCGCATAAGTCGCATTGACAAAATCCTCCGACCAGTGGCGGTTTCCCATTTCACAGACGCGGAAACTCTCGATCGCATCGTAGGAATAGCCTCCGTTCGGTTCATAAAGTACATTTTCAAAGTTGTTCTCCAGCGGTTCCCGGACGAACGCATCCTTATACAGCGCCCGCATCTCTGCCCTGAGTTTATTCATCCTCGAGCACCCGTAAAAGATCATGATCAGTCCGATCGGCGGGATCAAAATAAGCAGTGCGCCAAACAAAATAAACAGCATCGTTTTGCCGGCCGCATTTCTCTTCTCCTGCAGTTTGATCATTGCTTCGTTAGAATTCCGGACCCCATAATACATTTCACTCATTACGATCCCCCTATTTTCCTATTCTTGTTAAACCATGTCCATTCTCTCTCTGATCTTTACGATCTGTCTGTTTTGATTATACACATCCTCTCGCTTAAATGCAAGTTCCGGCTTTCGGTGACAGGGTATCCGCCTCCATTTTTCCGAAAGGCAGATACAACTTGAGCCGCCATAATGGCGGCCCAAGCGTATCTGTGTTTCTGTGTATTTTATTACTTATCTGATGCGTTTTTTCCTGAACGAGATCAATCCGAGGATCGTCATTGCGAGGAGTACCATGCCGGCGAGAATAGCTGCGGTTAAAAGGATCCACAAATCGCTATCATCGTCATCCGGTGTTTCATCCGGGGCTGTGGTAGGCGCCTCTGTCGGTGCTTCCGTAGAAGGCTCGGTAGGAGTGATCGTTGTCTCAGGTTCTTCGGTAGTTGCCTCTGTAGGTGCCTCTGTGGGTGCCTCCGTAGGTTCTTCCGTTGTAGGCTCTTCTGTTGTAGGCTCTTCCGTTGTAGGCTCGGTAGGAGCTTCCGTAGGCGCCTCTGTCGGAGGTTCTGTCGGCGGTTCCGTAGGAGGAACGGTAGGCACTTCCTCTTTGATCTTCTTAATGATCTTCAAGGTAACCGTGCACTCGCCATCCTTGAAAACTACTTTGATCGAGTGTTCGCCGATCGAGAGCGTCTCCAGATAAGACGGGGCAAATGTGAGAACTACACCACCCTTTGTAACAGTGTAATCGGTTCCCTTATTCGCGGTCTCGCCGTCAACAACGGCCTTTTCGAAGTTCGCGAAGCAGTCTGCATCATCATATCTCTTCTTGATGCGGATCGCAGCGGTATTTCCGCTTTCCTTCGTCCACTCTCTGTCGGATCCGTCATCGTAGTAGTCGCCACGGATGACAACCTTCAACGTATCTCCGTAGAAATCCTGATGCTCATCGTCCGCCTTAAACAGGACTTCAACCGTGTACTCGCCGGACTTGGTTCCGACTGCATGTTCGCTCCATGTCTCTCCGCCATCAACACTATAAAGGATCGTGTATCCCTCCGGAAGACCTGCCGGATCCTGAACCAGGTTCTGTGCATTTCCGTTTTCTTTCAGACCATCCTTCGCCACAGGCTTCTGTCCGTCGGTCAGTTCCGGAATAGGCTGGATCGCTTTCTCCCATTTAGCGTATACCGTTGTATTAACGGTAACCGGTTCTTCAAAGGTGTAAGGTACGCTAAGTTCTTCATCGGCAAACCAGCCTTTGAAAATATATCCTTTGCGTTCAGGCTCTCCGGGATCCGCTGCAGGGTCTCCATATTCGGCCTCCTCAGCCTCTATCTCTGAACCGCCATTGGTTTCAAACGAAACCGTATAGACATTCTTGGATTCGGTGAATACTGCCGTAAATGTTTCAGGGCCCTGCACCGGAGCGATCTCTGTATCCCAGCCGGCAAATGTATACGAGAATTCCGCTGTCGACGGCTTCTCAACATCCGCGTGTGTAGGAACTACACCATACTCTACGATCGTAACATCGATCACGCTGCCGTCATCCGACTTCCATGTGATCTCGTAACTGTTTTTGGTTTCTTCAAATACGGCGATATAGGTCTCCGGACCTGTAACTGCCTGCAGATCACGATCCCATCCCTTAAAGGTATAGGTGAATTCAGCCGTAGCTTCCTTCTCAGCATCCGCATGCTTAGGAACGTCGCCATACTCTACATACGTAACATCGATCACGCTGTCAGCGTCTAACTTCCATGTGATCTCGTAACTGTTTTTGGTTGCCTCAAATACGGCGATATAGGTCTCCGGACCTGTAACTACCTGCAGATCATGATCCCATCCCTCGAAGGTATAGGTGAATTCGGCCGTAGCCTTCTTCACAGGATCCGCATGCTCAGGCGCGGTGCCATACTCAACGGTCGTAACGTCGATCACGCTGCCGTCATCCGACTTCCATGTGATCTCGTAACTGTTTTTGGTTGCCTCAAATACGGCAACATAGGTCTCTGAACCGATCACTGCCTGCAGATCATGGTTCCAACCCTTAAAGGTGTAGGTATACTCAGCCGTAGCTTCCTTCACAGGATCTGCGTGTGTAGGTACGAGGCCGTACTCTACCGTCGTGGTGTCGTAGACATTGCCCTCGTCATCCTTCCATGTGATCTGATAACTTCTCCTTAACGGCTTGAATTTCGCCGTGTAGGTTGCCGGTCCATCGACAGCAACAACTTCCTGATCCCAACCGACGAATTCATACTCATATTCCGGAGTTGTCTCCATCTTAGGAGTTTCCCATTCAGGAACGGTGCCGTACTCCACGTTCTGGGTGCCGATCACGCGGCCATCCGGATACAGCCATGTAATTGCATAACTGCGACGGATCGCTTTGAACTTCGCCTGGTATGACGCAGGGCCGGTAACCGCCTGGATCTCAGGAGTCCAGCCGTCAAACACAAACGTGAACTCTGCAGTCTCCTGCTTCGTCAGGTCTGCATGAACCGGCATGCTTCCGTACTCTACGGTCGTGGTATCGATCGTATTTCCGTCTTCATCCTTCCAAACGATCTCGTGACTGTTGACAGTCTTGGAGAACTGAGCGGTATACTCCGCATCTCCGGTAACCGCCTTAACGCTCGGTGACCAGCCGGAGAATGTGTACTCATACTGCGCATCCTCCTGCTTTGTCGGAGCTTCATGCTGAGGGATCGAGCCATGTTCAACTTTGGTGACATCGATCACTTTTCCGTCTTCGTCCTTCCAGGTGATCTCATATTTTCTTCTGGTCTTTTCAAATCTGGCAATATATGTTTCCGGACCGGCAACTTCCTTGAAAGCCCTATTCCAACCAATGAAGGTATATATGAATTCGTCCGTATCTTTCTTAACGGGATCTTCATGTGCAGGTACGCTTCCATACTCTACCACAGAGGTATCAAATACATTGCCCTCATCATCCTGCCATGTGATCACATAGCTTCTTCTGGAAGGTGTAAATATCGCCGTGTAGACTGCCGCCCCATCGACTTCCGTAACCATCGGATCCCAGCCGGCGAAGGCATACTCATATTCCGGCGTCGGCTCCATCTCAGGATCATTACAGGACGGCACGGTGCCGTACTCCCAAGCGCCCGAATCGATCACGAGTCCGTTTTCATACTTCCATGTGATCTCATAACTCTTTGTGGTCTTCTGGAACTTTGCCAGATATTCTGCAGTTCCGGTAACCGCTTTTAGGTCCGGAGTCCAGCCATCGAACTCATAGTAGGCTTCCTTCGTTTCCTTGTTGTTCAGGTCCGAATGCACTGGCATACTTCCGTACTCTACCGTTGTGGTATCGATCAAGTTTCCGTTCTCATCTTTCCAGACGATCTCATAGCTGTTGACGCTTTCGGAAAACTGCGCTTTATACTCTGCTGCTCCTGTAACCGCCTTTATGCTCGGAGACCAACCTTTAAATGTATACGAATACTGCGGATCCGCCTTTTTAACCGGGGTCTCATGCTGAGGGATCTCACCGTATTCTACTGTAGTAACATCGATTACTTCTCCGTTCTCATTCTTCCAGGTGATCTCATAGGAGTTCTTTGAAGGAGAGAAACGGGCGGTATATACAGCGGGTCCGTCAACAACCGAAAGCTCTCTGTCCCATCCGATGAAGGTATAGGAATATTCATCTGTAGCCTTCTTATTCGGATCTGCATGGGAAGGCATGGTCCCGTATCCTGCCTCCGTCACATCGATCAAACTGCCATCCTCGTACTGCCATGTAATCTCATAAGGTCTCGGAATCTCCCGGAACACGGCTTTATAGGTCGCATTTCCCGTAACCGCCACCGGAGTCTCCTCCCATCCTTCAAAAACATAGCAGCTTTCCTTTGTGGGCTGTTTCTCAGGAGGCTCGTGAGACGGCACTGTTCCGTATTCCACGCTTGTCACGTCAAACTGACTGCCATCCTCATCCAGCCAAGTGATTTCATAGCTTCTTCTGATCCCTTCAAATACTGCATTGAAGGTCGTATCTTCGGTGAGTTCTTTTAATTCCTTATCCCATCCGATAAAGGTGTAGTCATACTCAGCGCTGGGTTCCTTTTCCGGTTTTTCTCCCTTGTATTCCGGAATGTCGCCCTCATAATACGTGTCCGTTCCGATCAGATTTCCATCGGAATACCAGCTGACTTCGATCTCCTTGCGCTTCTCCCAAACTCCGGCCAATGTTGCATTTCCGTACGTACCATAAATATTTGTATTCGCATCATATTTTTCGTTAAGCTTCCATGTACCGCCA
>JAFYZH010000072.1 GCA_017548765.1 Lachnospiraceae bacterium
AGATGAGATATCCATATCAGACCCCTTGAAGACGACGAGGAGATAGGGCAGAGGTGGAAGCACAGTAATGTGTTAAGCTGACTGTTACTAATAGGTCGAAAGCTTGATCTATGGTTTAAAGCGCTGAAGGAAGTTCGTCAAGGGCGTAAGCCCTTTGACATAGTCTACTCAATGATCTATATGCAGTTTTGAAGGTGTAAACACTTTCATGAGTTTTCCTCGATAGCTCAGTCGGTAGAGCACGCGGCTGTTAACCGCGCTGTCGTAGGTTCGAGTCCTACTCGGGGAGCACATCGGATATTATTCCGATAACATTTAACGTCGAAGGTTTCCTTCGATCTGATCATTTGGCCCCATGGTCAAGCGGTTAAGACATCGCCCTTTCACGGCGGTAACAGGGGTCCGAATCCCCTTGGGGTCATTGTAATAGATCGCAGAGCGATCTATTACGTGAGAAATTATACTGTAGGCCGATGTGGCTCAATTGGCAGAGCAGCTGATTTGTAATCAGCAGGTTATCGGTTCGAGTCCGATCATCGGCTTCATACATTACCACCTGGACCTTTAGCTCAGTTGGTTAGAGCAACCGGCTCATAACCGGTCGGTCCCGGGTTCGAGTCCCCGAAGGTCCACGATAACCCAGGGGTTTGAAATATTTGGCCCAGTGGCTCAGTTGGTTAGAGCGCCGCCCTGTCACGGCGGAGGTCACGAGTTCGAATCTCGTCTGGGTCGTTGCGAAAGATTTGCGAAGCAAATCTTCCGCTCGAGAAAATATCCTCTAAGCGAGATGCGGTAGCATCGAGATTAGGATATTTTCGAGCAACTTCGGTTTGCGTCGTAAACCGGCAGCTGATTTGGGGTCTTAGCTCAGCTGGGAGAGCATCTGCCTTACAAGCAGAGGGTCATAGGTTCGAGCCCTATAGGCCCCATTCGTACCGATCTTGCACCCGCATAACTTCGGTACACGCGTCCCACAGATCATTCTGTGGCAGTCCTATGTAAGCCGGCGTGGCGGAATAGGCAGACGCACAGGACTTAAAATCCTGCGGGTAGCGATACCCGTACCGGTTCGATTCCGGTCGCCGGCATACCTCAATTTAATATGTGTGCGTAGCTCAGCTGGATAGAGCGTCTGACTACGGATCAGAAGGTCGGGAGTTCGAATCTTCTCGCACACGCTACTTTGAAAAGTCTTCAGCCTATGCTGGAGGCTTTTTTGTTGCATAAGTAAGACGAAGGAAGCTTCGTGCGGTTTGCATTTTCCGCTGTTTTCATGTATAATGTAAGTTGGTGTCTTGTGTCGAGATGTGAGTTTCGGCATGGATGCGAAAAATGTTCCGCATGGTTTTTGGTTCGGACCATGCGTAAGGAAGGAAACATATGGATCGAAAGCGTATTGCGATGTTGGCGGGGGTCGGCGTTGCAGCTGCGATGGTTTTAGCGTTGATCGTTGCAGTTATCCTACATTTTACGGGCGCGGTCTCATTGCCCTTTTTGGGAGCGGAAGAAACAAAGGTCGCTTTTGCGACCACGAGTGACCCGACGAAGGCGAGCGAGGTCGAAGCGACGAGTACAGAGGCAGAGGAGAAGTCTTCCGCTGACGTGACGCAGGTTAAGCCCGGCGAAACGGAGGAGAAGACGACAGAAGAGGAAACCGAGACTTCGACGGAAGAAGGAACTACGGAGGAGTCGACTTCGGAAGAGACTTCGGAGCCGGAGACGGAAGAGGAAACCGAGCAGGAAACACAGCCGAAGGAGCCTCCGACGTATCGTTTTGTTGAGCCGATCCTGCACTTGGAAGCAGGCGAGGAACAGATGAGTGGTCTGGTGTGCTCAGATCCGACGGCACCGCCGGTTCCGGTATATTGGAGCTCTGCAAATCCGGAGATCGCGGATATCATCGATGGCATGATCTACGCGAAATCCGAAGGTGTGACTACATTGACCGCGAAATTAGTGGGTCAGGAGATCACGTGTCAGGTGCAGGTGCACGAGCCTACACTGCTTGTATATATCAACTATTCGTATCTGAATTTGCTGCCGGGTGAGAAGAAGCAGCTGGCCGTGGGTGTGGAGCCTGCGGATACCAAGCAGAACATCGCTCTCTCATGGCAGTCGAGCAACCCGAAGGTGGCGGCGGTCGACGGAAACGGCGTGGTCACCGCGAAGAAAGCCGGCACGGCGCGCATCGTCGGCCATGTCGGAAAGAAGTATGAAGTTTACTGTGACGTTGTAGTCGAAGCGAAGCTGGAAAGCCTGATCTTCGTAGACGGAAACGTTACGATGCAGCCCGGACAGACGCGGTTTTTACCGGTTTCCGTCGTTCCGGTCGAAGCGGCTTCCGGTAAGGCGATCGTTTGGCAGTCGTCGAAACCTGAGGTGGCGACGGTCGACCAGGGGGGCAATGTTCACGCTCTGTCCCCGGGTAACACGACGATCTCGGTTTTTGTAGGCGATGATTACACAGCTTGTGTAGTTATGGTAAAGGAACCGCCGACGCAGGCACCTACACAGCCGCCGACACAGGCACCGACCGAGCCGCCTACACAGCCGCCCACCGAGCCTCCGACCGAGGCGCCGACCGAAGAGTCGCTGCCTGCGGAAACGGGTGAGGCCGAAACGGGCAATGTTGAAGAAAGTTCGGCAGATGTTCCGACCGAGGCGCCGACGATGGAGCCGGTGACTGAGCCTCCTACCGAGGCACCGACCAGCCCGCCCGAGGAGACATTGCCCTCGGAAACACAGGGAGAAACGTCGGAAGTGATAGAGACAGAACCGGAAACAGAGCCGGAGACCGATCCGATCCCGGACGTTCCGCTACCGCCCGCACCGAAGGTGACCTTAGTATTTGACGCCGGACACGGCGGCGTATGGCCCGGTTCATCATCCGGCGCCGGAAACTATCTGCGCCGTGCAAATGGCCAGCTGGAGAAAGATCTTACTTTGGTGGTTGCCATGATGGCGAAAACCTATATCGAGGATCATTATGAAGGTGTGACGATCATGATGACACGTACCACCGATACGCAGTTTTCGACGGATCAGGTCGAGGATCTGAAACTTCGCTGCGCGATCGCAAGTCAGGTCGGGGCGGATGCGATGATCAGTTTCCACTTTAACGCGGTCACATCACACACCGCATCCGGAGCCGTCGTGCTCTGTTCGCAGAAGCCGACCGTGGCAGCGACCAGCGCGGGCATCGGCAGTTGCGTTCTCGATGAACTCGAGAAACTCGGCATCGGCCGCCGCGGTGTTGCGACGAAGCTTTTGGGCGACACGGGTCTGGATTATTACGCGATCAACCGCCACTGCGCAGCCTACGACATTCCGGGTATCATTATCGAGAACTGCTTCTACGATAATCCTGCGGAGGTGCCGTTCTTCGACAGCGAGGCAGCGCTCATGAACCTGGCCATCGCGGACGTAAAAGGCATCGCGAAGTATTACGGATTGAGAGAAAAGAAATAAACAAGAAAGAAAAAGGAGATTATACATCATGGATGAGAAAACAGTAAATACGGAGGCAATGGAGGAGAAATTGCCCTCCATGGATGATTTCAAAGAGGAGCTGGAGGCTTCGTTTAAGCGCGTAAAGACCGGTGATATCATGAAGGCGACGATCGTTTCGGTCGACGAACTCGAGGGCGCGGTTGCGGACCTCAACTACTATGCACCGGGTAAGATCGCGGTCGATGAGTTCTCGGACGACCCGAAGTTCGCGATCATGGAGGAAGTTCATCCCGGCGATGTAGTGGACGCGATCGTTCTGCGTCCGGACGACGGCGCGGGCAATATCGTGCTGTCCGTAAAGCAGGCAGGACAGGAACTGGCCTGGGATAAATTTGCCACATATGAAAAAGAGAGGAAGACGCTCAGCGTGCAGATCAAGGAAGCGGTCAATGGCGGCGTGATCTGCTACCCGGAGGGCATCCGTGCATTCATCCCCGCGTCGAAACTCTCATTGACCTATGTAGAAGACCTGAAGACCTTCGTAGGTAAGAAGGTGGACGCGCGCGTGATCAACGTGGACGCGGAAAATAAGAAACTCGTGCTGTCCTGCAAGGAGATCCTGGCAGAGCAGGCACATAAGGAAAAAGAAGAGTTGATCGAGCGCATCGCGGTCGGAAGCATCGTGAACGGAACTGTTGAGTCACTGCAGAACTACGGCGCATTCGTCAACATCGGCGACGGCGTATCGGGCCTGCTGCACATCTCCCAGATCAGCAACAAGCGCCTGGCGCATCCGAAGGAAGCGCTGAAGGAGGGCCAGGAAGTCCGCGTGAAGATCATCAAGGTCGAGAAGGGTAAGGTCAGCCTTTCCATGAAGGAAGCGGAGACCGTACTGGATAAGGACATGGACACGAAGGCGCCCGTGGAGTATTCCGACAACGGAAGCGCATCGACCAGCCTGGGCTCGCTGTTTAAGAATATCAAGTTGAATTAATATAGAGTCAGGCATGTATTTGCCGAAAGAGGAAACGAGATGGAAGAGAAGATCCGACTGAAGATAACGATGACAGAGCAGAATATCAAGGATTATGTTTACGGGCAGACGCTGATGTCTGCGCGCGGCATCGCGTTTTTCGCGTTGGGCGTGATCGCGATCGTGATCCTGGTGATGTCGTGGAGCTCGCAGGGTACGCTGGCGAAAGTCTGCCTGATCGGCATCGCGGCGATCTACCTGGTCGTGCAGCCGGTGATGACCATTCTGAAGGCGAGCACGCTGACGAAGCGGCCGGAGCTCTTCGTGCCCATCGAGTATGAGATCGACGAGGAAGAGGTCGCTGTGACCCAGGGCGAGGAGCACATCGTGTACCGCTGGGAGGACGGCTTCCGCTTCGTTGTGAAGAAGAACCTCCTGCTCATGTATGTGAGCCGGATCAATGCGTACATTCTCCCGAAGGACCAGCTCGGCGAGGATTACCAGCGGTTGCTGACCATGGCGAAAAACCATGGCTGCCCCGTTCGTGCGTAAGAAGGGTGATCGGAAAATGAGTGAGAAAACATTACAGGATGCCACGATGATCGGGTCCATGCAGCCCGGCGAGACGTGGACCTTTATATCGCACGGACCGGCCGAGACGGCGCAGATCGCGCAGGCCGCGGCGCAACAGGCGCAGAGCGGCGACGTATTCTGCCTGGACGGTGACCTGGGCGCGGGAAAGACATTTTTCGCGCAGGCATTCGGCGCGGCGCTCGGTATCGACGAGCCCATCGTCAGCCCGACATTTACCATCGTATCCGAATACGACGGCGGACGGCTGCCGATGTACCATTTTGATGTCTATCGCATCGACGAGATCGAGGAGATGGACGAGATCGGATTTGATGAGTATGTTTACGGAACGGGCGTGACGCTGATCGAGTGGGCCGTACGGATCGAAGAGATCCTGCCGGAGCACCGGTTCGCGATCAAGATCACACGTTCCAACCCGCAGAGCGATAGCGAACGGAGGATCGAGATATGCAGGTTTTAGGAATAGAGAGTTCGTCGCTAGTAGCATCCGTCGCCCTGCTGAAGGACGACGTGATGGTTGCGGAATATACGGTGAATTATAAGAAGACGCATTCGCAGACCCTGCTGCCGATGCTGGACGAGATCGTCCGGATGACGCAGACAGACCTGAAGGAGATCGACGTGATCGCCCTGTCGAACGGACCGGGCTCCTTTACCGGTCTTCGCATCGGCTCCGCGACCGCAAAGGGTCTGGGTCTGGCACTCGAAAAACCGATCGTAGAGGTCGGGACAGTCGAGGCGACGGCTTACCAGTGCTTCGGTTACAACGGGCTGATCTGCCCCATCATGGACGCGCGGCGCAGCCAGGTCTACACGGGCCTGTACCGCTTCGACGCACAGGGAAATTTCACGGAAGTCTTCGGCCAATGTGCCCTCGGCGTCGAGGAATTGGTCGAAAAACTGAACGCATATCCGGACCAGGTGTTGCTTTTGGGCGACGGCGTTCCGGTGTATAAAGAGCTGATCGAGCGACTGGCGCCCGGACGTTTCGTCTACGCGCCCGCATTTGCCGCGAGACAACGCGCGGCGGCGGTGGCGACGCTCGGTGCGGTGCGCTTCGCGCAGGGCTGCGCGATCCCCGCAGAGGCCTCCGCGCCCGACTACCTGCGTAAATCGCAGGCGGAGCGCGAGATGGAGGAAAAGGAGCAGCAGGCATGAAGGTGATCTATCGGCCGGCGACGGTGCGCGACGCCGAAGCGCTGGCGCTGCTGGAGCAGGAGTGCTTCGGAGCGCACGCGTGGAGCGAAGACGCGCTCACCGAGTCGCTGCTCAAGTATAATTATCGTTTTTTTGTCGCTGCTGAGGTGGACGACGACGGCGAGGAGACCGGGAACATCCCGGGCTATGTCGGCATGTACATCGTGGCGGCGGAGGGCAATATCACCAACGTGGCAGTGACGGGCCCGGCGCGCGGGCAGGGTATCGGCCGCGGATTGTTGCAGGCGCTGTGCGACTACAGCAAGAAGACGGACTGCATTGCCCTCACACTAGAAGTACGAGTGTCCAACACCCCGGCACTGAAGCTGTATCGCAGTTTCGGCTTCGAAAGCGCGGGCGTGCGGAAGAATTTTTACGAGGATCCGGTCGAAGACGCCGAGATCATGTGGCTGCATTTTGCAGTATGAGGTTAAGGAATGCTTGACGTTTGTTTGCTCGGAACGGGCGGCATGATGCCGCTGCCGTACCGCTATCTGACTTCTCTGATGCTTCGCTACAACGGAGTCCAGCTTCTGGTGGACTGCGGCGAGGCAACGCAGATCGCGATGAAAGAGGCGAAATGGAGCGCGAAGCCCATCGATGTGATGTGCATCACGCATTACCACGCCGACCACATCAGCGGTCTGCCTGGCATGCTTCTTACCATGGGCAATGCGGACCGGACGGAGCCGCTGACCATGATCGGGCCGAAGGGCTTAGAGCGCGTGGTGAATTCCCTGCGCGTGATCGCGCCGGAACTGCCGTTCCCGATCAAATTCATCGAACTGAATGAGAATATCGAGCAACTGTCACTGGCGGGCATCGACATCACCGCGTTTCGCCTGCAGCATAAGGTGACGTGCTATGGCTATAAATTCGAGATCAAGCGTGGCGGGCGGTTCGACCCGCAGCGCGCGAAGGAGCAGGAGATCCCGCTGCCGCTGTGGCACCGGCTGCAGAAGGGCGAGACGATCGAGGATCCGGCGCAGCCCGGCAAGATCTACACGCCGGACATGGTGCTCGGGCCTGCGCGACGCGGCCTGAAGCTGGTCTATGCGACGGACACGCGCCCCGTGCCCGTGATCGCGGAGCAGGCGCAGGATGCGGACCTGTTTATCTGCGAGGGCATGTACGGTGATCCCGAGAAGGTCGCGAAGGCAAAAGAAAACAAACATATGATGCTAACGGAGGCGGCGCAGCTGGCGAAGCAGGCGCAGCCGAGGCGGTTCTGGCTGACGCACTACAGCCCGTCCCTGAACCATCCCGAAGAATATGAGAAGGACGTCCGGAAGATATTTCCCGAGGCGGTCCTGCCGAAGGACGGAAGAAGCATAACGCTTTCGTTCGATGAGGAGTAACGAAATGGAAGAAAGACCCTGTACGATATTGGCCATCGAGTCGTCGTGTGACGAGACCGCGGCGGCGGTGGTGCAAAACGGACGGAAGGTCCTGTCCAATGTGATCTCGTCGCAGATCGAGCTGCACACCCTGTATGGGGGCGTGGTGCCGGAGATCGCGTCGCGAAAGCACGTGGAGAAGATCAATCCCGTCATCATGGAGGCCCTGGCCCAGGCGAACATGCGCCTGGAGGATATGGACGCGATCGCCGTGACCTACGGTCCCGGCCTGGTCGGCGCGCTGCTGGTCGGCGTTGCCGCGGCGAAAGCCATCGCATTTGCCGCGCAGAAACCGCTCATCGGCGTGAACCACATCGAGGGGCACGTTGCGGCGAATTTTATCGCGCATCCCGAACTGGAGCCGCCGTTCATCTGCCTGATCGTTTCGGGCGGACACACACATCTGGTGGAAATGAAGGACTACGGGGAGTATGAGATCCTCGGACGCACGCGGGATGACGCCGCGGGCGAGAGTTTCGATAAGGTCGCGCGGGCCATCGGGCTGGGCTATCCCGGCGGGCCGAAGATCGACAAACTGGCGCCGGAGGGACAGGTGAACATCCCGTTCCCGCGCGCGAAAGTCGAGGGCGCGCCGTACGATTTCAGCTTCAGCGGTCTGAAGTCGGCGGTCCTGAACTACATTAACCATGAAGAGATGCTCGGGCATGAGATCCGCCGGGCGGACATCGCGGCGTCGTTCCAGGACGCTGTGGTCTCGGTGCTGGTTTCCCATGCGCTCGAGGCGGTGCACGACCGCGGCTACCACAGTCTGGTGATGGCGGGCGGCGTGGCGTCCAACAAGGGACTGCGCAGCGCCATGAGTAAAGCTTGCGAGGAGCAGGGCATCAAATTGTACTATCCCGATCCGATCCTGTGCACGGACAATGCGGCGATGATCGGTTCGGCGGCTTACTATGAATTTATGAAGGGCCGCGTGAGCGGCTATGACCTGAACGCGGTGCCGGGTCTGAAGATCGGGCAGCGCTAGAGTTTATTTGGAGTTGGCGGCATGAGCACACGAAACGTACGGACGGCGGCGGTCATCCTGGCCGGCGGAAAAGGTTTGCGCATGGGCGGCGACACCCCGAAGCAGTATCTGCTGTTAGAGGGTCGGCCGCTTCTTTGCCATACGCTGGATGCGTTCGAGGCGGCGGCCTCTGTCGATGCGATCCTGGTGGTCGTCGGCGCGGCCGATGTCGAGCGGGTGCGGGCGGAATTAGCCGAAGTTTACGGACCATTCGCGAAACTGGTCGATGTCGTGGCCGGGGGCCGGGAGCGTTTTGACTCGTCGAAGCGTGGGCTGGATGCCCTGCTTTCGCGGCCGGAAACCTACGACATCGTGCTGATACATGATGCCGCGCGGGCGCTGGTAAGCGCCGAATGCATTGACCGCGTCGTGCAGAAGGCGGTGGAGACGGGCGCGTGCGTGGCCGCGGTCCCGGTGACGGATACGGTGAAGCAGAGCGCGGATGGCGACCGGGTCGACCGGACCCTGCCGCGGAAGGAGCTGTTTGCGGTGCAGACGCCGCAGGGCTTTTCAACGGAGCTGCTGACGGCGGCGTATGAGGCGATGGAAGAGCAGAGGACGCAGGCGCCGGAAGCATTTGCCGAGGAAGAAAAGAACATCACGGACGATGCGAGCGTGGTGGAGCGCTACACCGACCATCCGGTGTACCTGGCGCAGGGCGAGGCGACGAACCGCAAGGTGACGCTGGCCGACGACCTGGAATTTGTGAAGTATATCCTGCATTTGCGAAAGGACGGGATTTGATATGGGCGAGAGAATGACGGAAGGCGACATCCGTAAGATACAGGAAGAGATCGATTATCGCAAACTGGTGGTGCGCAAGGAGGCCATCGCGGCGGTGCAGGAGGCACGCGCGCACGGCGACCTGAGCGAGAATTTCGAGTACCACGCGGCGAAAAAGGATAAAAACCAGAACGAGAGCCGCATCCGTTATCTGGAGAGGCTCATCGCGAATGCGCAGATCATAGAGGATAAGGCACCCGCGGACGTGGCGGGCATGGACCGCACGGTGACGCTGTATTTCGAGGATGACGACGAGGAGGAGACCATTACCCTCGTGACGTCCATCCGGGGCAATTCTTCGAAGGGCCTGATCAGTATCGAGTCGCCCATCGGCAAGGCCCTGGTGGGGCACCGCGTCGGTGACCGCATCCTGGTGCAGGTCGATGAGCGCGTGTCGTACTACGTGGTCATTCGCGCGATCGGCATGGCCGACGAGGACCAGGCGATCCGAAAGTATTGATTTGTACCATTTTCAGCGACATTCCTTATAGCGATGACAATCGAAAAATGCTATCATATCCTTAGCGGGAAAAGAGTAAGATACAAGGGGGCGATAATCAGGGCTTGCGATCGAGCATGTCTCTGACCTTGGTACTCTGTATAACTGAGAGACGGATGGCAGGCCGTGATATGCGAAGGGGGCTTAGGCCCTCTTCGTGTGTGATTACCGAAGATCATAGAATCGCAGGAGGATGTCGGACTATGGGATATTATAAGAATTTTGAACTGGCGACCTATTTTGTTGCGCACGGGACGGAAGAGACGGACCGCGAGCGCCTGACAAAAGAGATCGCTTTTTTTGAGAAGCATTTGCACCTGGATAAGGTGTATCTGGAGCCGTACCGGGGCGGGGATTTCGCCACGGAGGAGCAGGTGCGCATGTGCAAGGAAGTGTTCGAGGCACATGGCATCCGCGTGGCGGGCGGCATCACGACCTGCGCGCCGCAGCCGGAGGGCACGAAGCGTAAGGCACGTATGTTTGACACCCTGTGTTACAACGATAAGGCGATGACGGATCGTCTGTCATCGGCCGCGGCACTGTGCGGACGTGTGTTCGACGAGTTCATCATCGATGACTTTTTCTTCACGAACTGTACGTGTGAGGATTGCCGCAAGGAAAAGGATGCATTCAATGCAGAGCATGGCATCACAGACGGTAGCTGGCAGGGCTACCGCGTGGCGAAACTCTACCAGGCGTCGAAGGATTTCATCATCGGCCCTGCAAAGAAGGAGAACCCGAACTGCCGCGTGATCATCAAATATCCGAACTGGATGGAGTCGTACCAGGAGACCGGCTACGATCCGGCGTCCCAGAAGGAGATCTTCGACGGCATCTACACCGGCACCGAGACACGCGACGCACTGCATACCGACCAGCATTTGCCGCGGTATCTTTCATTCTCGCTGATGCGTTACATGGAGGCGATGCTGCCGGGCGGAAACGGCGGCGGATGGTTCGATCCGTACGACTGTCCTCTGGTGGAGCAGTACCTCGAGCAGGCGTATCTGACCGCGTTTTCGAAGCCGCGGGAGCTCATGATGTTCTGCTTCCAAAGCTTATATGACAATCTGTGCATCCCCACGCTGGGCTTCATGCTCGACAAACTAGACGCGCTTTTGACGCACCTGGGCGACAGCACGGGAACGTATTGCTACATCCCGAATGCCGCGCAGGGCGAGGATAATATCCAGGATTTCCTGGGCATGCACGGCTTCCCGATCCTGCCGGTACCGTATTTTCCGGAAAATGCGAAGCGTGTGCTGTTGACAGCATCGTCCGCGTACGATCCGGACATCGTGGAGAAGGTTGAGCGTTTCGTGGCTGCCGGCGGTAAGGCGATCGTGACGACTGGCTTCGTGAAGGCGACGCTGGACCGTGGCTTAAAGGGCATGACTTCCATCCGCGACGGCGGACGCAGGATCCGCACGGATCGTTTCTTCACCGCGGAGCGGTGGGATGGGGTGCGCGACCTGATCGCCGAGAAACCGCTTGAATTCTCCGTGCTCGAGCTTCGCAACAACGCCACCTGGGGCGCCCTGTGTAAGGCGGTAGCGGACGAGGAGAGTTACTCGCTGCTGCTGCGTGACACCTACGGAGACGGCGAGATGGTGACGCTGAACCTGCCGGATGCGTTCGGCCGGATCAAATACCTGCCGGAGCGTATCCTGATGCTGATGCGCCGCGAACTGTGCCCGGACATTTACCTGGAAGGCGGCCCCATGGTCAGCCTGTTCACGTATGATAACGACACCTTCGTCCTGTATCCGTACAACGACCGGGCGACGCACGATCAGGACATCCGCGTACACATCGTGGGCGATGTGAAACTCACGGATGTGGAGTCCGGACGCGAGATCGAGCCGCTCTATCGTGAGCGCGGGGAGTCCGTCTTTGCGATGCGTGCCCGCGTCGGAAAATGGCAGGCGTACCGCATTGCCCGCTCCGAATAAGCGGAAAATGAACGAAGCGTACGAACGATAAATACAAAGCGCCGGGGACGAGAAGCCCCGGCGTTTTTGCTGGATCGGAAGAGGAGTGGAGAAGACTTCCGAAAATAATACGTAAGCCAAATGAAAAAAACAGTTGACAACCGCCCGCAAGTAGGATATAATGTCACTTGCGTCAAAGATACCGCGCGAATGATCCGCCGGGGTGTGGCTCAGTTTGGCTAGAGCACCTGGTTTGGGACCAGGGGGTCGCAGGTTCGAATCCTGTCACCCCGATACAACGTTTGCGGGTGTAGTTCAATGGTAGAACACTAGCCTTCCAAGCTAGATACGTGGGTTCGATTCCCATCACCCGCTTTTGCGGTATCGATCGAGTGGGAGCTGTCCTGATATTCAAAGGGTGGCTTTTTTCTTAAGAGTCGCATCAACACGCATGGTGGGTATAGCACAGCTGGTTAGCGCGTCAGATTGTGGTTCTGAAGGTCCAGGGTTCGAATCCCTGTACCCACCCTATTACAGATTTTGCACGAAATCTGTAATTCGAGAAAAATCTTCGAATAAGGCACGCCGATGCCGAAATGAGAAGATATTTCGAGCAAGTTTCGGATCGGAAATATTTCGAGACTTTACGACGGTGAGGCGATTTCGCCGTTTTTTTACTGTCTGCGGACGGTGCATAAAGGGCTATCGCCAAGGGGTAAGGCACAAGATTTTGATTCTTGTATTCGCTGGTTCAAATCCAGCTAGCCCTGCTCGGGGTGCTTACTTTGCACACCGTTCAGAAAAACATATGGGGCACTAGCTCAGTCGGTAGAGCACTTGACTTTTAATCAAGTTGTCGCGGGTTCGATTCCCGCGTGCCTCATGAAAGATAAAAGCTTTCAGATCCCCGGGACCTGAAAGCTTTTTTGTATGTTTTTTATTTATTCTTGCGTTCCGTATTTAGCAGTGATCGCTTCCTTGCAGACCGCCAGGATGGTTTCGAGATCGTCGCCGGCGAGCAGGAAGCCGCTCTTGTGGCAGAAGCGGAGGCCGGGGCGGCCGGAGATGGCCACGAGCTCGGCGTCGGAGTGGCCGTACCACTCGCTCGGGAATTCGCAGCGATGTGTGCCTGCCTCGATGTCCAGGTCGATCGCCTGCGCGTTGTAACCGCCGCGCGTGGAAGGGTAGACGACAAAATCGATGTCCGGCGTCACGAAACTCTTCCAGGGCATGGTGGTCGGGAGGATGAGGATGTGGTCCTGCGCCTGACGCAGCGCCTCCTCAACGTGTTCCTTCGCGCGCGCCATGCTTTCGTAGCGCTCGATCGCCTTCGTCAGGACCTGCTTCGCCAGCGCAACAGCCTCCGGGAAGCCGGTATTGACCGGGGCGGAAGTGTCCCACGCAGGGTTGAAGTAGTCGATGGCATCGGCCAATGCATTCGGCACGCCGGTATTGTCCGAAAGGTCCAGCGGCTGGATGAAATCTTCGTCGAACTTCTCCCACATGGAGGGCAGAAGCTTCGGGCCGAAAGCCTCCCAAAGCAGGCCGAAGGCCGCGTAGGGGATACCATTTTCGCGCACCCGGCGGTCCGCCTGATGGTGGTCGAAAATGCCGAGACCGATATCGTAGACGATGATGTCGGGGTCGGACGGCGGCGTCAGACCGCGCTCATACGTATAGTCCGGATTTAAGATCTGCAAGAGGGCGGTCGAAAAAACATCGTCCGCGTGGAATTTGCCGCCGTGGGTGTAGCCCTTCGACGGGATATGGTCCGAGTCAAACATAAGATCACCTCGTGTGTAAAAATCATTAAAGAAAATAAGGATGTTTTGATTGTACCACAGTTACTAACTGAAATCAATGCGTGACAGGTGACAAAAAGAACCGTCCCCATTGTCACGGTGACAGGTGACAAAAAGAACCGTCCCCGGTGTCACATGCGGTTGCTATTTTCCGGCTAAAATGCTATGATAAAATATTGAGGGAGTATATACCTGTAAAAAATGATCCAGGGGGAATTATGAAGGAGAAGAAAGAGAGAAACATATGGCTGACCATCGGTTTGATCCTGTTTACCTGTCTGATGGTCGAGTTCTTTGTTTCGTTTATGAAATATCACTATGTGATCTTCGGAACGCGGACGGAGTATTCGCTCCGGGAAGCGATGACGACGAATGAAAACCATTTCGTGATGCATGTCCGGGATGGCCTGGAGTGGAAGAATGACGCGCTGTACGTATCAAAGGACGGCGGCACGCTGATCTTCCAGGGCGACATCGCGGGCTTGCATTCGCTGACATTTTCCACGCTCGACCAGAAGAAGGAGGCGAATGTCTACGCCAACGCGACGATCTCGATCGTCGAGAAATCGACGCCGCGAACCCTGCACGCGATCTCGACGCAGACCTTCCCGGTCATGGACACCCAGCAGGAAGTGCAGATGCTTCTGGGCGGCCACAGCGACCTGATGGTAGTCCAGATCACATTTGCGAAGTCGACCGACGACTACGTGGTCGGCAACATGGTACTGAACGGCGCGAAACTGCACCTGTTCCATTTCGGGCGTTTCCTGGTCCTGTTTATCCTCGTTTTGGGCATCTACATCATCTGGAAAATGCGTCTCTGGGAGATCGTGTTCGACCCGGACGACCGCTCGCACCGCATCGCCTTTTTGGCGACGATGGGCCTGTGTCTGATGATGGTCCTGTGGGTCTATTTCGCCCTGCTGGGACCGAAGGTAAAAGAGAAGATCGAATATCCGCTGACGAATGTTGCTTCCCAGCAACCGTACGTACAGCAGTTTGATGCGCTGAAGAAGGGGCGGCTGTCTCTGGACGTTGAGCCTGCGCCTGAGCTTCTGGCGCTCGATAACCCGTACGACCGCGGCCAGCGCGACGGCGTTTCCGCCCTGTGGGACCGCGCGCTCTATAACGGAAAATACTACTCCTACTTCGGCATAGCGCCGGTCATCTTCGTGTATTATCCGTATTACACGGTATTCCGAAGCGTGCCGTCCGCGGGCGTCGTCATGACCATCTATGCGTTCTTCGGCGTGGCCGCGCTCTTCGGCGTGATCTACGAACTGATCCGCGTGTTTAAGATTCGCGTGAACCTGATCCTGCTGCTTTTGGGAAGTGTGGCGGCGACCTTTACCTCCGGCCTTCTGCTCATGCAGCGCGGCTGGTCCTCGGTCTACTACATCGCGACATTGTCCGGCGTGACGAGTCTGCTGATCTTCTTATATGTGGCCTTGCGCGCGTGCCGTGCGGAGTCGAAGAAGGCGGCGTCGATCCTGTTTGCATTGTCCGGCTTCTGCCTGCTGATCGCGGTCGCATCCCGCGTGAGCTCGTCGGTGATGGGCATCGCCATGTGTATCCCGATCTTCATCCACTACTTGCGGACAGAGACGGATTCGGATCGTAAGCTGAATGCCTTTTTGTGCTTCATCATCCCGACGCTGATCGGAGCGGGCCTGGTGTGCGTATTTAACTTCGCGCGCTTCGGCAGCCCGTTCGAGTTTGGTACTTCCTACCAGCTCACCGTCAGCGATATCAGCCAGAACCATTTCTCGTTCAACCGCATCCTGCCGGCGTTGTATCACTATTTCCTGCATCCGCTACGGCTGACGCTGGACTTCCCGTTCGTGCAGATCATGAGTTCGAAACTGAGTGACTACGGTTATTATGTTTACGTCGACAGTAACTTCGGCCTGTTCAACTATCCGCTGATCGTCATGGCCTTCTTCGCGTTCGTCTTGCACCGCGTTCGCCGCGTGCAGATCCGTGACGGGGCAGATGTCAGCACGGCAGGCGGCGAGGATGTCAACATCCGCATGCGCCACATTCTGTACCTGACCGGCATCGGAACCTCCGTGTTCCTGGCCATCTTTGACTACAGCATGGGCGGCGTCATCTGGCGTTATACCTACGATTTCGCAGTAGTTCTGGGCATCATCGGCCTCTTCGTTCTGCTGGAGGCACACGAAGGCTTCTCCGTGTTCGGCGACGCGATGCGTAAGGCAGTCATGGCAGTCGCGGTGTGCGTCTTCCTGGTCACGATCTTCGTAGGCCTGATGCTCCTGGTGAACCAGTATAACGGCAATTTCGTCGCATACCCGGCATCCTACTGGATGAAACTGAAAGAATTCTTTGTATTCTGGTGATAGTTTGAGGTTTTTATGTTCGATATGATAGAGTTGATCGCCCCGTGCCACTTCGGGCTGGAGGCGGTCCTGAAAAAAGAAGTGACGGATCTGGGCTACGAGATCACGCAGGTCGAGGACGGCCGCGTTACGTTTCGTTGCCCCGTGTCGGGCGTGGCCCGGGCCAATGTTTTCCTGCGCACGGCAGAGCGTGTGCTGTGGAAGGTCGGTTCGTTTGCGGCCGACACATTCGACATGCTGTTCGAGTGCACGAAGGCCCTGCCCTGGGAGGATTACATCCCGGCAGACGGCAGGTTCTGGGTGACGAAGGCATCGTCCGTGAAGAGTAAATTGACCGCGACTGTAACGATACAGTCCGTGATGAAGAAAGCGATGGTCGAGCGCCTAAGAGAGAAGTTGCAGGTTTCGGAACTCCCGGAGACGGGGGTGGAGTACCCGGTGCGCGTCTTCCTGATGAAGGACGTCGTGACCGTGGCCCTCGATACGAGCGGCGAACCCTTGCATAAGCGCGGCTACCGGCAACTGACGGCGCGCGCGCCGATCTCGGAGACCCTGGCGGCGGCGCTCCTGATGCTGACGCCGTGGACGCCCGGCCGCATCCTGATGGACCCGTTCTGCGGTAGCGGCACCTTCCTGATCGAGGCTGCTATGATGGCCGCCGACATGGCGCCTGGCATGAACCGCGAGTTCACCGCAGAGCAGTGGAAGAACATCGTGACCCGTCGCGCCTGGTACGACGCGGGCAATGAAGCGTCGGACCGCGTGAAGGAGAACGTGCCGGAAGGCCTGCTGATTGGTTCCGATATCGACCGCGATGTGCTGAAGCTCGCACTTTCCAATGCACGCGCAGCCGGGGTGGAGAAGCAGATCAAACTGATCCGCCGCGACGTTGCGGACATGAAGCATCCGGCGTCGTACGGTTTCGTCGTGACGAACCCGCCTTACGGTGTCCGCCTCGAGGAGCAGGCAGCATTGCCCGCTTTGTATAAGAGTTTTGCGGACGCGTTTAAGAGGCTGGACTGCTGGTCGGCCTACGTGATCACGCCGTTTGAGGGCGTCGAGGAGGCCTTCGGCCGTCCCGCCGCGAAAAAACGCAAGATCTACAATGGCATGTTGCGCACCGACTTCTATTCATTTCCCGGTCCGAGACCGGTGGTTCGAAAGGAATTTGCATGAGAACGATTTTATTTGCCACCTCGAATGAGGGAAAACTGCGGGAGATCCGCATGATCTTACAGGGCCTGGATGTGCAGGTCGTTTCGCTGCGTGAGGCGGGCCTGTCGGGCGTGCCCATCGAGGAGGACGGCTCGACCTTCGAGGAGAATGCGCAGATAAAGGTGGACACCCTGCGCGCCTACATCGAGGAGCAGGACATAGAGGAACTTAAGGACGCGATCATCCTGGCGGATGACTCGGGACTGGTCGTCGATTATATCAACGGCGAGCCGGGCATTTATTCTGCGCGGTATTTGGGCGAGGACACTTCGTACGATGTGAAGAATTCGGTCATCATCGAGCGCCTGGCTTCTGCGAAAGACGACGCGCGGAGTGCGCGTTTCGTCTGCGCGATCGCTGCATATCTGCCGGCTACGGACGGCAAGCAGGCGCGCCGCGTGACGACGTTCGGCATCATGGAGGGACGCATCGCCCAGAAGCCTGCGGGTTCGGGCGGTTTCGGCTATGACCCGATCCTGTATCTGCCTGCGTATGAGAAGACCAGCGCGGAGTTGACGGCGGAGGAGAAGAACGCGATCAGTCACCGCGGTAAGGCGCTGCGCGCGATGAAGAAGATTATCGAGGAAAGATGGTTTTAAGCGATGGAAGTAACGGAAAATACACGGATCATGATCGTGTCTGACACGCACCGGGCGCATGGGAACCTGAAGCGCGCGCTCGAGGCGGAGGGACACATTGACCTCCTGATCCACCTGGGCGACTCCGAGGGTAAGGCGGGGGAGATCCTGGACATGATCGACTGTCCGCTCGAGATCGTCGCCGGCAACTGCGACTCGGCGTTTTCGGACCTGTCCCGCGAGAAGGAGATCCGCATCGGCAACTACAACGTTCTGCTGACGCACGGGCACATGTACCGCGTGTCGCTGAGCCTGGAGTACATCCTGCAGGATGCGCGCGGCATGGGCATGGACATCGTGATGTTCGGGCACACGCACCGGCCGGTCGTGGAGAATAAAAACGGGGTCATCGCGGTGAACCCGGGTAGCATCTCGTACCCGCGCCAGCAGGACCGTCGGCCATCCTACATGATGATGGAGTTCGACCGCCTCGGCGATCCGTTTTTCACGATCAAATATATCGACGTATGAATGAAAGGATAGAATGAAATGATCAATCAGACCTATAAGGCGATGCTGCAGAATAAGTCGGTCATTCGCCAGATGAGTGAGTATGCAACGAAGCGGAAGCAGGAGATCGGAGCGGAAAATGTCTTCGATTTCAGCCTGGGTAATCCCAGCGTTCCCTGCCCCGAGGACTATACAAAGAAGACGATCGAGCTGCTGCAGACGCAGGACCCGATGACACTGCACGGCTACAGCCCGTCGCTGACATTGCCCCAGGTGCGCGCCGCAGTTGCGAAGAGCCTGAACGAGCGTTTCGGCATGGACTACAAGATGGAGCACATCTTCATGACGAGCGGCGCTGCCGGCGCGATCGCGCATGCGGTCCGTGCGGTAACGAAGCCCGGCGACGAGGTGCTGACATTCGCCCCGTTCTTCCCGGAGTACCATCCGTACGTCGACCAGACGGGTGCGGTCCTGAAGGTCGTTCCGGCCAATACTGCGGATTTCCAGATCAATGTGGATGCCTTCGTTTCGATGCTGAACCCGAAGGTGGCGGCTGTCCTCATCAATACGCCGAACAATCCTTCCGGCATCGTGTATTCGGAGGAGACCATCTGCAAGCTCGCTGACATCCTGCGCGCGAAGCAGGAGGAGTACGGCCACGAGATCTTCATCATCAGTGATGAGCCGTACCGCGAGATCCAGTTCGACGGACGCAAGCCGCTCTATGTGAGCAAATACTATGACAATACGATCAGCTGCTATTCGTTCTCGAAGAGCCTGAGCCTGCCGGGCGAGCGTATCGGTTACGTGGCGGTGAATCCGCGCGCGGTCGATGCGGAGTACATCGTGCCCATGTGCGGCCAGATCAGCCGTGGTATCGGACATAACTGCCCGTCGTCCCTCATTCAGCTGGGCGTGGCAGAGGTGCTCGATGAAACGAGCGACCTGTCGGTTTACGAGAAGAATATGAACATCCTGTACGACAAACTTGTGGAGCTCGGCTTCACCGTAGTGCGCCCCGGCGGAACCTTCTACATCTTCCCGAAGGCCCTTGAGGAAGACTCCGTAGCCTTCTGTCAGAAGGCCCTCGAACTCGACCTCGTGATCGTACCCGGCGACAGCTTCGGTTGCCCCGGCTACTTCCGCATCGCCTACTGCGTCGACACTGACATGGTGATCCGCAGCCTGCCCAAATTCGAGCAGCTGGCAGCCCTCTACAAGAAATAAACCGCATCGCGGCTTTTTTCGGAGCCTGCAGATACCGGCGGTCAGTTCACTGCGCTGTGATCATCTAGACGCTCGAACCAGATCCGGATTTCAGGGGGCCCGCTACGACTTCGGCCGTTTTCCTGATAGCGCCAGGCTCCCGCCTGACGCGAAAACGACCTCAGCGTGCGCGAAAATCGATCTCGGAGATTCGATTTTCTCCCCTGATCCGGCTCCTCTCTCGCGAAGATGATCATCAGCTCGATCTCATGTCCGCCTTGCATCTGCAGGCTCCGTTATGCCTCGATGCGCCGTAACACTATGGCAGCCCGAAATCGCTGCCGTAGACAAATTCGATATATGGGGAGACGTAGACCGGTTCTGCGTCTCCTTCAAGATGTCCGGTGGCTTTGAAACGCCCGGCACCGTGTTCGCTTCCGGGGCGTGAACTGACCGCCGGTATCTGCAGACTATGGGAAAAGGCCCCGATGCGGGGCGAAGAAAAAATATAGCTGAGGGGCAGTCGTCTGCCCTTCGTGAGTGTGTTATGAATAAGAGTAAGTTTAAGAGTAAGTTTATCGGCGACAGGCAGTTTTACCGTAGTGTGCTGACGATCGCGCTTCCGATCATGATCCAGAATGGTGTCTCGAACTTCGTGAGCCTTCTGGATAATCTTATGATCGGACAGCTGAACGAAAATGCATTGTCCGGTGTCTCGATCGCCAATCAGTTGATATTTGTGTTTTACCTGGTCATCTTCGGAGCCAGCGCCGGCGCGGGCATTTTCACCGCGCAGTACCACGGAAAGGGAGACCACGAGGGCGTCCGCGCGACGTTCCGCTTCAAACTGGTCATGAACTTCATCCTTTCCTCCATTTGCATCGTGATCTTCATGCTGTTTTCCGAAAGCCTCATCAGCCTCTTCCTGAAGGGCGAGGGTAAACCGGAAAATGCGGCGGCCATCCTCGAGTATGGCATGGAATACATGGGCATCATGCTGTTCGGCCTGATTCCGGTCGGCATCACGCAGGCCTACGCGGGCACGCTCCGCGACACGGGCTGCACGAAGGTTCCTATGGCCGCGTCGATCACCGCCATCTTCGTGAACCTGGTGGGCAATGCGGTCCTGATCTACGGTCTGATCGGCTTCCCTGCGCTCGGCGCCGCCGGCGCCGCGATCGCGACGGTCATTTCCCGATTCGTCGAGATGGGCGTCCTCATCGTCTACACGCAGAAGAAGAGAGCCAAACATCCGTTCATTCAGGGCGCGTTCCGGAATTTTTCATTGCCCTGGAGCCAGATCCGAAAGTTTCTGGTGAAGTCCCTACCGCTGATGGCGAATGAGACCCTGTGGTCACTAAGCGTGACCACCCTGAACCAGTGCTATTCCTACCGAAGCCTCGACTCCGTCGCGGCGCTGAACATCGAGAATACGCTGTGGGGACTGTTCGGCGTGGCCTTTCTGGCCATGGGCGAGGCGGTCGGCATCATCACCGGCCAGATCCTCGGAAAGGGTGACATCGAGCGCGCGAAGGATACTTCGCGGAAAATGCGCGCCTTCACGGTGTTTTTGGGCGCGTCGTTCGGCCTGCTCATGCTATGCGCGGCGCCGTTCTACCCGCTGCTTTATAATGCTTCCGACGAGATCCGGAATATGGCGACCAGTTTCATCATCGTGTATGCCCTGGTCATGCCGTTTGGCGCTTACGCGCATTCGTCGTATTTCACCATCCGTTCCGGCGGCAACACGCTGATCACCTTTTTGTTCGACAGTTGCTTCGCCTGGAGCCTTGAGGTTCCGGTGGCCTTCTATTTGAGCCGCTACACCAACATGGGCGTGATCGGGATGGTATGCATCGTCCAGTCTTTAGAGGCGCTCAAAGCCGGCATCGGGGCCTGCATGGTCCTGAGCGGCATCTGGGCTCGTAACATCGTAAGTGATAAAGAAAAAACGCTGCAGGCCTAGCCTGCAGCGTTTTGCATATTCGCGATGCCGGATCAGCATCTGGCAGATTTACATCAGATAAGCCGCCACGAAGAACGCGGTGGAGTTCCAGTAGATCGCGATCTCATTGAGCGAGAAGCACTCGCAGTCGTCGATGTAGCAATCCATCGGAGCGACCTTACCCATTTCGGACAGAAGCTCCTTCGCGGTCGGATCGTGGAACAGGCAGTTCGCGCCGCCGGCGACGAAACCGGGGATCATCTCCTCGATGCCGTCCGCCACGGTGGGACGGTTGTGCGGATCCTTCAGGCAGTTGGAGCCGTGGCCGGACACATAGGAAAACTGCAAGGTGTTGCGGCCCAGAAGGTAGTCCAGACAGTCGTATGCGCAGGTGCGATAGGGTTCATCACCCGTCAGAAGATGGGCGGCCACGCAGAACATCGCCTTATTCATCAGACTCAGGCTGCTGCCCCAGGTGTATTCCTCGCGCGCGAGCGGGATATGGAACGAAGACTCTTTACGCTCCTCAAGATACTTATCCGCGTAATGCTTCAAATAGAACTTTGCGACCTCGACGCAAGGAGCGCTGAATACCGTTTCGGCGTCAGGACAGAACAGTACACAGAGCAGTGCCAGACCGCCGGTCTGCACCCAGCCGAACGAGTCTTTGCGGACGGTCCGGTCGATCATATTGCCGCGGAAGCGGGCGAAGACTTTCTCACGGATCGTGGCGATATCGTCGGGCAGAAGCGCGTCGAAAGCGCCGGTAGCGAGGGTGCGCAGGAACTCCGCGCCGGCCCAGAGCCTCTGGTCGCGGTCGCTCGGGTGTCCATACTCACCGGTGCGGCAATCCTTCGGGTTGCGGAACGGGATGAACTCCGGATGCTCCAACAGGAAACGCAGGCTGAGAAGTCCTGCCTCAAACAGACGGTTGGCGTAAGCCTCGTCGAAGGCGCGGAAAATGCGCGCGGCCTGCAGCGTTACCGCCGCGAACATGGCGGTCGCCATGGAAGAAGGCGGGTAGACGAAGAGCTGCGAAACATCCTCTTCCGGCATGATGAAGGGAGCGTGGTTCGCCGTGGTGACCTTATGGTATACGCTGCCGTCACTCAATTGCATGCGCATAAGCCAGTCCAGTTCATAGCGAGCCTCGTTCAGGACGTCCGGCGTACCATTGCCCGTTTCCGGGATATTAACGGTAAATGCGAACTTCTCCGGAAAGAGCTCGTAAGCATAGAGCAGGTGTGAGACGGTGAGGGCTCCGGGCGTGACGTAACGACCGTAGTCGCCCGCGTCGTGCCAGCCACCATGGACATCGAGAGGAGTCGCAGTCGCCGGATCGGCGCCATACGGCAGCGCAGGCTGCGTGTGGCAGGCAGGGTGAACGAACTTCCCGGCATGTTCGGGCTTCAGTTCACAACCGCACCGCTGGAAATAAAACATTTTCAACATATCACGCGTGAGCGCGTCATAGGAGTGCTCCGCGATCGAAAAAACGGGCGAAAGATCGGTGCCGACCGACAGCCGGTAGGAGCCGGGCGTGGTGAAATCCGAAAAATCGGCCTTAGTGGAAGCGATGCCGGTGATCGGGTCCAGAGGGGAGGCTTCGAGCACACCCGTGTAGCAGACCGCTCCGGTCTCGGCATCCAGAAGAGAGAAGGGGGACGCGTCGGTGTAGGAAGTAACGACCATCTTCGGCCCTTGGGGGAGGAAACCGAGGAGATTGAAGAAATAGCGCGCAGTGTTTTGCGGCTGATCAGAAGTAACTTGCATAGCGTCTTTCTCCTTAAAATGATTGTTGTTTTCATCATAACACACACTGTGAAGGAAGCAATGGCAAAATGCATAAAAAAAATGTCGGATATTCTTTCATTTCCCCTCCTTTTTATCGGTGTATACTTGACAAATTCCGAGTGCAGTGACTATAATAAGATTGAGTGTGTATACGCTCATGCAGGCGAGGCCGCTTCGGCCTCAAATGGATTTTGTAAAGGAAAATCGGGGTTTGTTTTTCGGGTAAAACAAACGAAACAAAAAGTGTAAATACAAAAAGGAGAAGGAACACTATGACATGTAAATTTTGCGGAAGTCCGCTTCCGGACGGAGCCATGATCTGTGACCTGTGCGGAAACAATCAAAAGGCATCGAAACCCGTCGAGGCGTTCTCATTCGGATCGACGCCTGCACAACCGAAAAAAGGTAAACCTGCTGACCGTTGGAATACCGGGCCCAGCGCATCCATGGAAGGTGCATCGATGGATGATATCAATCCGGCACCGGTGAAGCGTAAAAAGAGCCGCGGTTCATTTCCCGTGAAGAAGATCCTGGTCGTTTTGTGCGTTCTGCTCGTCCTGGGCGGCATCGGCTTCGGCGCTTGGTGGTTCATCAACAACCGCAGCGTAGACGAGAACCAGGAGATCACGGAGAGTGTCAAGAAACTGGTCCGCGCGAATAACGCGGGATTTTCGATCCGCGTTGAAGTAGCCGGAATGGGTCAGAAGCAGGTCGAAAGCATAGAAGGCGGTTATTCCTTCAACAAATCCGATAAGAGATTTGTTTTATGGATGGACCAGGGCGGTGAAAATCAAGTAATGATCGCTACTCCAGAAGCGAATTATAAGGTTTTGGAGACCAGTGAGCGTTATTACAACCTGTTCCTGAGTAATCCTGAGGATTTCCCGAACAGAAGGATCGTATTGATCGCCAATAAGTGTTACGACATCGAAACGCTCCCTGCTGAGCAGAACAACTACCAGCAGCTGGAAGACTTGTTCTCCGGAAAGTATTTCGATGAAATGGAGAAGGAACAGGAAGATCCGCAAGTACTGGCTCAGCTGACACCGGAAGAGAGAAAATACTACGATGCAGCTAAGAAACTGCAGCAGGAATTCACTGATCCGAATTTCCTTAAGGATGTTTTGAACTCGAAGCGTACGAAGGTCAGCAATTCGGTGATCTACGATTTCGACGCAGATATCGCAGAGTTGCTGAAGAGATTCTACTCGTCGGTCGATGGTCTGCTTCCCGCTGAACAGGCTCAGGTCGCTCAGCAGCTGCAGAACCTGAAGAAGGAAGATATCGAAAAGAGCGGTATCAAAATGACAGGACGCTTGACGATCACAGACGGTTATTTCGCAGTCGGCACCATGAACATGACGTATCTCAGTCTCATGAATATCGAGATGGATGTACGTGCTATGAACCCCGGTAAGACAGAGATTCCGGAGGATGTAAGATCGATGATCGATGCTGTTGGCTCGAAATGATCGAACGGGCGTAGGCAGTGAGCGTTAGCGCTTACCCTGCCGATGCATTTTCAGGAGGGAATATATGCAGTGTAAGTTTTGTGGTGCCGAGTTACCCGCTGGCGCATACAAATGCGACATGTGCGGACAGAATATCCATTCCAAGAAAACGCCCATGGAAGGAGGCATGTTCGGTGACGTCCTGATGACGGCTCCGACCGAATACAAATCGGTCCCGATAAAAGAACCTTCCAAATTACCGAAGATCATTGCTATCTCCGCTGCAGCCCTGGTCGTTGTGGTGGGCATTATCATCGCACTCGTGATCTTCCTGAAACCGAAGAAACCGGTCGACCAGCTCATCGATGGCTTTTTCAAGACCGGCGCGTTGGACTCCATGGAGATCATCCTGAAGACGACCGAGGAAGGCGTTGAAGAGAAGATAACCGGCTACTACGAGTTCGACGAAAAAGAGAAGGAAGGCCGGCTTTTCATGATGAATGAAAAGAAGAAAGAGAACCGGATGTACGTCTTCACACCGAGCGCTTCCTACATCGTGAAGGAGGTAACTCCCGAAGAATACGGCAGGAAAAACGGCAAAACGAATTTCGAGGGCCATGAATACACGACGTATGCAAGCGACCTCTATTACTACGTATTAGAGCGCGACGAGGAAAAAGGTAAGTATATCTACGATATTCTTGCAGCAATGCGGAAAGACAGTTGGGATGACTTCTATGAAGCACTCGCGAAGTACATGGGACTGTACAGCAACAGTAACAAAACGGAGCAGAACCAAGCGGCTGTCGACGAGGTCCGCAACGCGATCGAGACCGTGAAGAAAGACCTGAAGGATAGCGATAAACAGAAGAATGTTTTCCACTTCTCGACTACAAAAGAAAACGGGCTTACGGTTTGCAAACTGAACCCTTCGTTCACCGATATCATTTCGTATCTGATCGGTGTTGCAGGTAACACACTGGATGAAGAGACGAAGCAGGGGCTTATGATGTACGCCGCCCTGAGCGCATTGACCGGACAGAGTAATACGATCTCCGTCGATATTGCGATCTCGGAAGGCCATATCTCGAACGGAATGATAAATTCCGAAGACTCTGATATGCTGGGCATGACGACCTTCACCATCCAGAATGCAAATAAGACCCAGACACCCGGTCGGGCGGATGAATTTTACAGAGCATACACAAGGTGCAAATAATAGTTCCTTGGTATAATAAATCAGTTTTACTGCGGCGTGGCCGTCGACCGAACGCTTGTGTTTCGATCCCGGCCGCGCCAATTCGCCGAAAAGGCAAATGAAACAGAATGAGGATAAATGAGTTATGATTGAGATCAGATGGCATGGCCGCGGAGGACAAGGAGCCAAAACGGCGGCACTTTTACTGGCAGAGGTAGCGTTTAAGATCGGTAAGAACGCGCAAGGTTTTCCGGAGTACGGCCCGGAACGTATGGGTGCGCCGATCACCGCGTATGACCGCATCAGCGATACGCCGATCCGCGTCCATTCGAATATTTATGATCCCGACTACGTAGTCGTTGTGGATGAGAGCCTGATCGACTCCATCGACGTTACGGCGGGTCTGAAAGAAGACGGTGCGATCATCGTGAATTCGCCGCGTGATAAGGCGGAAGTAGAAGCGCAGATCCGTGCGAAGGGTTACAACGGACGGGTCTATACCATCGATGCACGGCACATTTCCATCCACACGTTGGGACGGTATTTTCCGAATTCACCGATGCTGGCTGCAGTTGTAAAGGTCAGCGGTTTCATCGATGAGAATGTCTTCCTGGAGAACATGGAAGCGTCGTATAAGCATAAATTTGCTAAGAAGCCGGAAGTTATCGCCGGAAACATGGAGGCGCTTCGTATGGCGCTTCGCGAACTGAAATAACGAAATTACGGAGAGTATCATGGATAAGAAAACGACAGAAGCACAGAAGTTACATGTGAAATGTGCGTGGCAGGATCTGACGGAAGGCCTCACCATCACCGATGCGGCAAATTCCGTAGAATTTGAGACCGGACTTTGGACGACCGTTAAGCCGACCTTCCATCCGGAAAAATGTAAGCAATGTTTGCTTTGCGCGCCGGCGTGCCCGGACAGCTGCATCCCTGTAAAGGATTGCAAGCGCGGCGAGTTTGACCTGGCGCACTGCAAGGGCTGCGGTATCTGCGTGGCTTCTTGCCCGTTCGGAGCGATCACGATGGAGGTGGATGCGTAATGGAAGAGAATAAGAGACGCGTACAGCTTTCCGGTAACGAGGCAGTCGCTACGGCGCTTCGTCAGATCAACCCGGATGTATTTCCTGCATTTCCCATCACTCCTTCAACGGAGATCCCGCAGTATTTTTCAAACTACGTGGCAAATGGCCTCGTAGACACGGAGTTCATTCCCGTAGAGAGCGAGCACAGCTCGATGTCCGCGGCGATCGGCGCATCTGCTGCCGGCGCGCGTAGCCTGACGGCGACATCGTCCTGCGGTCTGGCGCTGATGTGGGAGGAACTGCACGTAGCAGCATCGAACCGTCTGCCGTTAGCACTGGCGCTGGTGTGCCGTGCATTGTCCGGTCCTATCAACATCAACTGCGACCACTCCGACAGCATGGGCGCACGTGACTGCGGATGGATCCAGATCTACGCAGAGGATAACCAGGAAGCCTACGATAACATGGTACAGGCATTCCGTATTTCGGAGCACGCGGATGTCCGCCTCCCGATCATGATCTGCCAGGATGGTTTCATCACGAGCCACGCGGTCATGGATATGGAGTTGCTTCCGGATAAGGCAGTGAAAGATTTCGTCGGCGAGTACGAGCCGGAGCGTTACCTTCTGAATGAGAATGGTACGATGGCCCTCGGTCCGTACGCGATCACGGATTATTATATGGAGGCGCGCCGCGCCCAGGCGCAGGGTATCCTGAATGCAAAGAAGGTCATCCTGGATGTGGCACGGGATTTCGAGAAGATCTCCGGACGTAAGTACGGCCTCTTTGAAGAGTATCGCATGGAGGATGCGGAGTTCGCGATGGTACTCATCGGTTCTGCAGCCGGCACCGCAAAAGACGCGGTCGATAAGATGCGCGAGAGCGGTAAGAAGGTCGGACTCATTAAGATCCGCGTGTTCCGTCCGTTCCCGGCAGAGGAACTGGCAGCAGCGCTTTCTAAGGTGCGCGGCATCGCGATCATGGACCGCAGCGAGAGCTTTTCGGGCAATGGCGGCCCGATCGGCGGCGAACTGACACAGGCGCTGTATCACGCGCGCTGCAAGGCATTTACCGTAAACTATATGTACGGCTTGGGCGGCCGCGACCTGCAGGTCATCCACGTAGAAGAGATCTTCGAGGAGCTGATGGCGCTGGCTGCAACAGACGATCCGAAGAACAGTGTATCCTACCGCTATGTAGGACTCAGGGACGTAGCAGACCCGGATCACAAGCAGATTTCATATTTGTGCAAGCCTGAGAATTCAGAGCAGGCTTGAGCACACGGAGGATCGTTCGATGGGATATAATTTTAAGGAAACCATGAATAAAAAGGAGCGTTTTGCTCCCGGACACCGCATGTGCGCCGGTTGCGGCGGAGCGGTGTGCGTACGTAACGTGCTACGCGGACTGCATGAGGAGGATCACGCAGTCATCGGTAACGCGACAGGCTGCCTGGAGGTATCCAGCTTCATGTACCCGTTCACCGCATGGGCAGACAGTTACGTTCACAATGCATTTGAGAACGCCGGCGCTACCTTAAGTGGCGTAGAAGGCGCATATAAAGCACTGAAGCGCAAAGGCAAGATCGACGAGACGTTCAAGTTCATCACCTTCGGCGGCGACGGCGGTACCTACGATATCGGTCTGCAGTCATTGTCCGGAGCCATGGAGCGCGGACACGACCTGGTCTATGTCTGCTACGACAATGGCGCATATATGAACACAGGTACACAGCGAAGCAGTGCGACGCCGCAGTTCGCGGATACGACCACGACACCGGTCGGCTCTGCCAGCCACGGTAAGCCGCAGATCCGTAAGGACCTCGCTGCAGTCATCGCGGCGCACAACATCCCGTATGTTGCGCAGACCACGTTCGTGCGGAATTTCAAGGATCTGCACGTGAAGTCGGAGAAGGCGATCTACACGCCCGGCTCGGCTTTCCTGAACGTTCTGGCTCCCTGCCCGCGCGGTTGGGGCTATCCGTCACAGGATCTTCTGAAGATCTGCCAGCTCGCCGTTGAGACGAACTACTGGCCGCTCTTCGAAGTTGTGGACGGTACCTGGATCTTGAATTACGAGCCGAAGAAGAAGCTCCCGATCGAGGACTTCTTACGGCCGCAGGCCCGCTTTAAGCACCTGTTTAAGCCGGGCAATGAATATCTCATCGAGGCGTTCCAGAACGAAGTGGATCGTCGCTTTGAGGAATTGGTTAAACGTTGTTCTTAAGTTAGTGCCGGGGGGCACGGACTTTACGGGCGGAAGACTGGAGGATAGCATATGAAGATGAAATATTGCTCATATTGTGGAAGTCTGTTGGACGAGACTACCGGTGTGTGCCCGAAGTGTTACGGCGGCATGGATGCGCCGAAGCAGGAGGAGCAGGCGTCGGAACTCACGGCCGTTCCTAAGGTCGACTTAGGTAACAGCCCGTTTGCGAACGCGCCATCGACCGTGATCCCGACATTGACCCTGGATCCGTTTGGAAATTCCGAGGCGCAGGGGTCGGCTTCACAGTTCCAACTCGAATTCGGCAGCCCCTCGCAAGCTCCCACGGAGAGTGCTTCCGGTCCGCAATTGGTGATGCCCGGAACGCAGAGCGCTCCGCAGGCAGGTCCGGTGATCTCGCTGGAATTAAAGCCCGGAACATCCGCACAGCCGGAGCCGGTAAAAGAGGAGCAGGCGCAGCCGGAAGCTCCCGTGCAGGCAGATGCGGAAACTCCTGCACAGCCGGAAACTTCCGCTCAGTCGGACGTATTCACACAGACGCCTCCGGCGTATTCACCGAAGGCGCAGACGAAATTCGAGGAAATGGTCGCGAAGATCCAGGCGGATCAGGAGCGCATGAAGAATGAGCAGATCGTCGAGCAGCAGTCGGGGGCGCAGCAGGCATTTCCCGTGTCGAACGTAGCACAGGAAGTGCAGCAGGCACAACAGGCTCAGCAGCCGACGACGTTGCAGGCACAGTATTTCCAGGCGAAACAGCAATCGCAGATGCCGCAACAGCCGCAGCAACAGCAACCATTTGTTCCGGTGCCGATGCAGGCTCCGCAGACGTCTGTAAAGGGAAATGTTCCGCAGCCGATGCAGGCGCCGTCTTACGGACAGCCTCGCCCGCAGTATACGACGCCGCAGGCGACACAATATACGCAGGCCCAGACCGCGCAGAACGCGCAGTACGGCCAGCAGGCTCCGAGCTATGGACAGCAATACGCCCAGCCTCAGGCGGGACAGTACACGCAGCCTCAGGCAGGGCAGTATGGTCAGCAGTACGGTCATCCGTATGCGCAGCCGACGGCAGGTCAGTACATACAGCCGAATTCGTACGGAATGCAGGGAAACCCGAATGCTCCTTACGGAATGCAGGGGGATGGCTCCGCGTCCACGGAAGCGGTAAATGCCTACATGAAGTCGCAGAAGCCGGCGAATTACGCGAACCCGGCCTACGTGGACCAGGAAGTAGTGGTCGACACGCAGTATGGACAGAATGTCGATCCGCGTTTTTCACAGACGGTCAATATGAACATGCAGTATAATCCGGCGCAGGCGCCCGTTTTATACCAGCAGCAGAATATGATGTATCCGGTCGGAACACCGATCCCGAGTATTGAGAGCCGGAGCCGGACGACAGCGGCGATCCTGGCGATCCTTCTGGGACATTTCGGCGCCCATAAGTTCTACTTAAACAGCCCGGCAGCGATCTGGTATCTGCTGATCGCGTTTTTATCTTGCGGTTTCGGCGGTTTGGTCATGTGGATCATAAGCCTGGTCGAGGGCATCGGATACCTCGGTATGTCTGACGAAGAGTTTAAACAGAAACTCTACGATGAGTTCTACAAAAACAACAAATAAATGGATGCAAGCACAGCCGGGTTCGGTCACGTGATTTCGCTTGGCTGTGAAAAAAATAAAAAAAGGTCTTGCATTTCATTTGGAAGTGTTGTATAATTACCTTCGTTGCAGCGCTGAGGGTGCGCAACGAAGATATATAGGGCTATAGCCAAGCGGTAAGGCATCGGATTCTGATTCCGACATTTCCAAGGTTCGAATCCTTGTAGCCCTGCACTTTTGAAGGCTGTCGCGGTATGTGACAGCCTTCTTTTTTGACACATTCAACATGGGAGTTTTGACAGGAGGCAGATATGACAAGATCCGTCGGTACATTTTGTGAATTGACCATATTGTATGAGAAGGACTTCGGCGTTTTTCTGGGGGATCCGGGAGATGAGAAGGGCGTCCTGCTTCCGAAGAAGCAGGTGCCTGCGGGCGCGAAGGCCGGCGACAGCGTGCGTGTTTTCCTGTATAAGGACTCGGAGGACCGCGTGATCGCAACGACCCGGACGCCGCTCGTGACGTTGGAGCATCCTGCGGTGCTGAACGTGCGCGAATGCACGCACATCGGCGCGTTTCTGGACTGGGGCCTGGATAAGGACCTCTTCATGCCGTTCCGCGAGCAGGAGGGACAGGTGCGCCGCGGCGACCGCGTTCTGGTAAAACTCTACATCGATAAGAGCGAGCGCCTGTGCGCGTCCATGAAAGTCTCCGGTGCATTGACTGCTGCCGGCGACCTTTATAAAGTCGGTGATCCGGCGACGGGAACGGTCTACAGTGTGAACCCGAAGGTCGGAGCTTTCATCGCGGTCAATGACCGGTATTTCGGTTTGCTGCCCGCACAAAATATGAACGCGGCGTACCGGCCCGGGGATACATTTACCGGCAGAGTGGTGCGTGTGCGTCCCGACGGGAAACTGGACCTGGGAGCGGAGCGCCCCGCATATTTACAAATGGAAGAAGACGCGAAGAAGGTTTGCGCGGTGATCGAGGATTTCGGCGGCGAACTGCCCTTCGGAGAGAAGGCCTCACCCGAAGTGATAAAGAAGGAATTTCAGCTGAGTAAAGCCGCGTTTAAGCGCGCGATCGGCCATTTGCTGAAGAACGGAAAGATCGAGCTGTCGGAGGACAGCATCCGGCTTCTGCACGATGACGACGCGGGATCCGGTCCGAAAGCGTAAGGGCTTCCGGGGATCATTTTTCTTTCGACAGCAGGTACGTCCGACACAGACGATAGCATACGTCGAGGTCTTGCTTCGAGCAGGTGGCGAAAAGGGAATTCAGTTTGATATCGCCGTAAGGCGCGGGCTCTTCGCGTAAGGCAGAAGCCTTTGCAGGATAGGCGCCGACGGCCGATCCCATCATATAATCATAGGAAAACTTAAACGTGTCGTGCATCTTTTTCAGGATGGCACCGGAAGCGCCGCGCTTCCCGCGTTCGATGCTGCTGACGTAGCTGGTAGAGATACCCAGCAGCTTTCCGAGCTCGGTCTGGGTCAATCCCATGGCCATCCGTTCCTGACGCATCATATAACCGAAACGTTTGTCGCGGATACTCGCGTCGAGCGCGGAGAGTTTTTCACTATCATTTTGCGCCGAAACTGACATATTATGTTCTGAGTAGCTGGTAGTAAAAAATGGATTCATCATGGATCCTCCTTCGTAAATAATGTGATCACCCGCCGATGCGACCGCGTCCGGCGGGTGTGTTTTTATCATAACGGAGGACCGAAAAGACGGAAAGCCGCACTTTGAACAAAATATGCAGGGCGGATTTGACAGATTTGATAAAAATCGAATGCATTGCCCGCAAAAAACAGGGGAAAAGGCGCCTTTTCGGCCCGTTTCGACCGCGATTTTCCCGGGACGGGACAGGAAATTATGAAATGCTTGGTAACAATCTGTTCATATTTAGGACATATTTCACAAGAAAAACGCTCGGAAAATTCGAAAAGTTTAGGCAACCTGCACAAAACGAAAAAAACATGGTCAAAGTGACGAAATTTGAGCCCATTTTTTGTGAAAACGGGATATAGAAAGATAACGGATTGTGTTGTAAAATGAAGTTCGTGAGGGTGCGTAAAAAGCCCCTATAGACAGCTTGAGTAAACTATTGAAAGTTTAGGAGGATAATTTTAATGGCTGGTTTGGTATTGAAGAACGTATGTAAGGTTTACCCTAACGGCTTCGTAGCAGTTAAGGATTTCAATCTTGACATCGCTGATAAGGAATTTATCATCTTCGTAGGTCCGTCCGGTTGCGGTAAGTCCACAACCCTTCGTATGATCGCAGGTCTGGAAGAGATCTCTTCCGGTGAACTGTGGATCGACGGCAAGCTCGTTAACGACGAGGAGCCGAAGGACAGAGATATCGCGATGGTATTCCAGAACTACGCTTTGTATCCGCATATGTCCGTTTATGATAACATGGCATTCGGTTTGAAGCTTCGTAAGGTTCCGAAGAACGAGATCGAGAAGTCCGTTCAGGAAGCTGCTCGTATCCTTGGTATCGATAACCTGCTTGATCGTAAGCCGAAGGCTCTGTCCGGTGGTCAGCGTCAGCGTGTTGCGATGGGTCGTGCTATCGTTCGTAATCCTAAGGTATTCCTCATGGATGAGCCGCTCTCCAACTTGGATGCAAAACTCCGTGTACAGATGCGTGTTGAGATCTCCAAGCTTCACCAGAGACTCGAAACAACCATCATCTACGTAACACATGACCAGACAGAGGCTATGACACTCGGTACCCGTATCGTCGTACTGAAGGATGGTCTCATTCAGCAGGTTGATACACCTCAGAACCTCTACGATAAGCCCGCTAACAAGTTCGTTGCTGGTTTCATCGGTTCTCCTCAGATGAACATCATCGACGCTCTGATCGAGAGAGAAGACGGCAAGGTCGTTGCTAAGTTCGGCGAGCATCAGGTTACTATCCCGGATGTTAAGGCGAAGGTTCTGGAAGAGGCAGGCGTTGTTGGTAAGGAAGTTATCTTCGGTATCCGTCCTGAGGATATCCATGATGAGCAGATGTTCCTTGAGACTTCTAAGGACAGCATCATCAAGGCTACCATCCGTGTATACGAGCTTCTTGGTTCTGAAGTACTTCTGTACTTCGATGTTGAGGATCTTTCCTTCACCGCGAAGGTTAACCCTCGTACAACCGCTCGTCCCGGCGACGTTGTTCAGTTCGCACTCGATATGAGCCGTATCCACATCTTCGATAAGGATACTGAGATGGCGATCCTGAACTAATCAGAGATACATCTTACGCCACCTGGCGTAACCAAATATAAAGGGCTGTCATGCGATCTGTATGACAGCCCTTTTATTATCCTGAAGGAAAAATACCGCTTTATTTTTCGTGGTTTCTTTGGTATAATAATCATATGTATGATTCCGCCCTGAGGGGCCGGGTTAACAGATAGGTCGTATCATAAAACAGGAGTGAATGAGCGACAGGGAGTAGAAGATGATCTCAAACCAAGTATTACAGTCTATAGTGGAAGGATTAAAAGGGATATCCCGGATCGATCTGTGTGTCAGTGATGTCGAGGGTAAGATATTGGCCTCGACGTTTGATGATGCAGAGACGAGGGAGTTCGCGATCATCGCGTTTGCGGATTCGCCGGCAGATAGCCAGGTGGTGAACGGCTACCAGTTCTTTAAGGTCTTCGATGAGCAGCAGTTGGAACTGATCCTTTTGGTGAAGGGTAATAACGACGATGCTTACATGGTCGGCCGCATGGCAGCCTTCCAGTTGCAGAATCTTCTCGTCGCATATAAAGAGCGCTACGATAAGGATAACTTCATTAAAAACCTCTTGCTCGACAACCTGCTTCTGGTCGATATCTATAATCGCGCGAAGAAACTGCATATCGAAACGGCGGTACGCAGAGTCGTATTTATCATCGAAACGAAGAACGAGCGGGACAGCAATGCACTCGAGACCATCCGCGGTCTCTTTGCGAGCAATAAATCCCGTGATTTCGTGACAGCGGTAGATGAAAAGAACATCATCATGGTGAAGGAACTTAAGATGTCCGACGGCTATGAGGAGATGGAACAGGTGGCGCGCACCATCCTGGACATGCTCAACACCGAAGCCATGATCAGTGCACGCGTGGCGTATGGCACCATCATCAACGAGATAAAGGAAGTATCCCGCTCGTATAAGGAAGCGAAGATGGCGCTGGATGTAGGAAAGATCTTCTACAGCGGTAAGAATATCATCGCATATGCGAACCTGGGTATCGGCCGCCTGATCTACCAGCTTCCGATGCCGCTGTGCCGGATGTTTATCAAGGAGATCTTCGACAATCGTTCGCCGGATGATTTCGACGAGGAAACATTGTCCACGATCTACAAGTTTTTCGAAAACAACCTGAATGTGTCGGAGACGGCGCGTCAGTTATATATACACCGCAATACGCTGGTCTACCGTCTGGATAAGATTCAGAAGGCGACCGGACTGGATCTGCGTGTGTTTGAGGATGCGATCACCTTTAAGATCGCCTTGATGGTTGTGCGCTACATGAAATACATGGAGTCCATCGAGTACTAAATAAAAGGATGAAAACAGTCTATGGATAACAAACTGTTTCTCAAGGGATTGATCTGCGGTGTTCTGCTAGCGGTCTTGCTGGGAGGCGGAGTCTTCTTTGCGAAGACTTTGATCTTCGACCGGGATCCGGACGGCGTCGTAGAAGGGGATGACCCTAAGACCTTTGATGAGAAAGCATTAAAACAGATTCAGTTGCTCCGGGATAGTATCCGGTCATCGTATCTGTACGAAGTGGATGAGCAGGCGATGCTCGACGAGATAAGCCGCGGTGTTATGAAATCGTTGGGCGATCCGTACTCCGTGTACTACACGGCATCGGAGTATGAAGACATGCTGAACAGCACCGATGGTACCTATTACGGAATCGGAGTTTCAGTCGTCCCTGTGAATAGCGAGAAACTCACCGGCGCTAAGGTCAATAAAGCATTCTCCGGCTCGCCGGCGGAAGAGGTCGGACTGGAGTCGGGCGATATCTTCCTGAAGATCGCAGGCACCGACGTGAGTAAGATGAGCCTGAGCGATGCGGCAGCGCTGATCCGCGGTGAATTGAATTCCTACGTGGATATCGTGATCCTTCGCGGCAGCGAGGAACTCAACTTCCACGTGCAGCGCCGTAAGATCGAGATCGACACCGTTATCGGAAAGATGGTCACGGATGATATCGGATATATTTACGTGGCGGAATTCGACACGATCACGTACGATCAGTTCAACAAGATATTTGCCGACTTGAAAAAGCAGGGCATGAAGAAGCTGGTCCTGGATCTTCGCGGAAATCCCGGCGGTCTCATCCGTTCGGCCAGCGATATCTGCGATAAGTTCCTCGACGAGGGCATGATCGTTTATACGAAGGATAAAAAGGGACGCTCGAACGAGTACCGTTCCAAGACCGGCGGAGATGAAAAACTTCCGATGGTAGTTCTGGTCGACGGAAACAGTGCCAGCGCTTCGGAGATCGTTGCGGGCGCATTGCAGGCTCGAAACCGTGCGAAGATCATCGGAACGACGACCTATGGTAAGGGCATCGTTCAGCAAGTCTTTAATCTTCCGGGACAGAAGGACGGCATCAAAGTCACCGTATCTTCATACTTCACACCCGCGGATGTCTGCATCCACGGCATCGGTATCAAACCCGATATCGAAGTAGAACTGTCGGAAGACTATAAAAACAAGAAGGATCCGACCGATGAAGACGACAACCAGCTTCAGGCGGCGATCCAGGAGCTCATGAAGTGATCGTGGGCAGATCCTTAACATGAAAGTGTTAAAACACTTTGTTTTATGAAGATAGAATTTTACGGAGGGCAAGCTATGAAGTATTGTTCAAAATGTGGAACACCGGCAGAGGATAATCAGAATTTCTGCTTGAACTGCGGTTCTAAGTTAACAGCTCCGGTCGCGCAGGCGGCAGCAGCGGTAGATACCGCACAGGGTCAGCTCGCGGCTCAGCAGCAGCAGACAGCGGCTACGGCACAGACCATGCAAGATCAGCTTGCGGCACAGCAGGCGGCTGCGGCACAGGCAGCAGCGACCGTGCAGGCTCAGCAGCAGGCGGCAGCAGAGGCAGCGGCTCAGGTAGCAGCTACCGCGGAAGCACAGCAGGCAGCGGCAGAGGCAGCAGCGCAGGCGAAGTCTGCGGCAGAAGCAGCGGCGAAAGCAGAAGCGATGCGCCAGGCGGCAAATACAGCGGGCGGCGCAGAGGCAGTTATCGCGCAGAGCCAGGCTACGGCTGAGGCAGCGGTAGCACAAGCGCAGGCAGCGGCACAGCAGGCAGTACAGCCCGCAGTTCCGGTAGCGCAGGCAGTTCCGGCAGCGGCACCTGTAGTACAGCAGGCAGCACCCGCAGCGCCCGGTGAAAAGAAGAAATCCGGCGCAGGTAAGTGGTTTGCGATCATCGGCTTCGCTCTCGTTGCAGTAGTTTTAGTCATCATCCTTTTGGTCAATGTACTCGGCAGCAGCTACCAGACCCCGATCAAGAAGATGATCAGCGCCATGAACTCGAAGTCGACGGATACCGACGATTATATGTCCGTTTACCCGAAGGTGTTCAGCAACTTATATAAGGATTCCATGAGCACAGCAAAGGATGGTTTCAAACTGATCGGTAAGGATAACATTGCCGCGATGCTGGATGAGATGGAGTTCGGAGCGTCCATGAACGAACTGTTCGATTCCTACGAGGAGATCGTCGGAAAGAATATCAAGTTCTCTTATGCGATCCAGGAGAAGAAGGAACTGGAGCCGACAACGCTTGCCGCTACAGCGAACAGATATAAGTCCCTTGCAGCAGAACTGAAGAGCCAGGCTGAAAAGGTTGAAGCTAAGACCAAGTCGGTCATCACAAACGCCGGCGCTAAGAATAAGGATGCCATCGATTATTGCGATAAAGTAAAGGAAGTCATCGAGAAGGCTGCAGCAGAGATCGAGAAGATCGATGCATCTGCCATCACCGCAGGTTACGATGTCAAGGTTCGTATGACTATCAAGGGCGATAAGGATGAAGATCGTAGCGAAGCTACATATCGTGTTCTGAAGATCAACGGAAAGTGGGTATTTGACGCAACGGCTTCGTCCTCTATGTTTGACACCGATCTTCTTAATTCGTTGGTAAACATGATGATGCTGAGATCCTACTAATATTCACGAACCATATAAGTTTCTGATCGAAACAGGGTTTGGATCAGGTTTGTATAGTGCCCTCACCTTGGTGAGGGCACTATGGATATATAAAAACAAGTTTTTTTCAGGGATGCGAAGAGAAAGGAGGAGGTTTTCATGGAACCGTTTGAGAAAGCACAGTTTCATCTGGTGTCGGAGTACCGGCCGACGGGCGACCAGCCGCAGGCGATCGACGACCTGGTGAAGGGATTTGAAGACGGAAATCAGTTCCAGACGCTGCTGGGCGTGACGGGTTCCGGTAAGACCTTCACCATGGCAAACGTGATCCAGGCACTCGGCAAGCCGACCCTCGTGATCGCGCATAATAAGACATTGGCCGGACAGTTATACAGTGAGTTCAAAGAATTCTTCCCGGACAATGCAGTCGAATACTTTGTAAGTTACTATGACTACTACCAGCCGGAGGCCTACGTGCCTTCGACGGATACCTATATAGAGAAAGACTCGTCGGTCAATAATGAGATCGACAAACTGCGCCACTCCGCGACCGCCTCGCTGGCAGAGCGGAGGGATGTGATCATCGTGGCGTCTGTTTCCTGCATCTACGGTCTGGGCAGCCCCATCGACTACAAAAACATGGTGCTCACCCTGCGGCCGGGCATGGAGAAAAGCCGCGAGGAGGTCATCGACCGCCTGATCGACATTCAATATACGCGTGGTGACATGGACTTCAAGCGCGGTACCTTCCGCGTGCGCGGCGACGTGCTGGAGATCTTCCCGGTGGAGAGCTCTGATACGGCGCTGAGGATCGAGTTTTTCGGCGACGAGATCGAGCGGGTCAGCGAGGTCGACGCCCTCACCGGTAAGGTGAAGGCTGTGATCACATTTGCCGCGATCTTTCCTGCGTCGCACTATGTTGTGCCGAAGGAGCAGCTCGAGCGCGCGGCGCGCGAGATCCTGCAGGAGATGGAGCAGCGCGTGCAGGAGTTTAAGTCGCAGGGGCGGCTGTTGGAGGCACAGCGCATCAGCGAGCGCACCCGTTATGACGTGGAGATGCTGCGGGAGACCGGTTTCTGCTCGGGCATCGAAAACTATTCCCGATATTTGACGAACCAGCCCGCGGGCGCGCCGCCGTTCACGTTGATGGATTATTTCCCGAAGGATTTCCTGATCATCATCGATGAGTCGCACATGACGCTGCCGCAGATCCGGGCCATGTACGCGGGCGACCGTTCGCGTAAGACGACGCTGGTGGATTATGGCTTCCGCCTGCCCAGCGCCCTGGATAACCGTCCGCTGTATTTCGGCGAGTTTGAGGAGAAGATCAACCAGATGATGTTCGTGTCGGCGACGCCCGGCGAATACGAGCAGCAGCATGAACTGCTGCGGACCGAGCAGGTGATCCGCCCGACCGGTCTGCTGGATCCGGAGATCTTCGTGCGTCCCGTGGAGGGGCAGGTCGATGATCTGCTCGGTGAGATCCGCAGGACCGTACAGCAGAAGAATAAAGTGCTCGTCACGACGTTGACGAAGAAGATGGCAGAGGACCTGACGGAGTATTACCGGGGCCTCGGCGTGCGTGTGAAATACCTGCACTCGGACATCGATACCCTCGAGCGTTCGGAGATCATCCGCGACATGCGTATGGATCAGTTCGACGTGCTCGTCGGCATCAACCTCCTGCGAGAGGGCCTGGACATCCCGGAGATCGCCCTGGTCGCGATCCTGGATGCGGATAAGGAGGGCTTCCTGCGTTCGGAGACCTCGCTGATCCAGACCATCGGCCGTGCCGCGCGTAATGCGCAGGGCCGCGTCGTGATGTATGCGGATACAGAGACCGATTCGATGAAGAACGCGATCTCGGAGACCGCGCGCCGTCGCGCCATCCAGCAGGCCTATAATGAGGCCAATGGCATCACGCCGCAGACGGTCCAGAAGGCGGTCCGCGACCTGATCTCCATCTCGAAGAAGGCGGAGCAGGCGTCGGCGCAGCTGGAGAAGGATCCCGAGTCCATGAGCGAGAAGGAGCTCGCAAAGCTGATCGCCGACGTGGAGAAGCAGATGCGCAAGGCGGCGGCCCAGCTCGATTTCGAAAGCGCGGTGGAGCTGCGCGATCGCATGATCGAACTGAAGAAATTACAGGAGCAAATGAAATAACCAATGGGAAGCTTTATAAAGATCCGCGGGGCCGCGGAACACAATTTGAAGAATATCAACGTCGATATCCCGCGCGATAAGCTGGTCGTGCTGACCGGCCTGTCCGGCTCGGGTAAATCGTCGCTCGCGTTCGACACCATCTACGCGGAGGGACAGCGGCGCTACATGGAGTCGCTTTCCTCCTATGCCCGCCAGTTCCTGGGCCAGATGGAGAAACCGAACGTGGAGAGGATCGAAGGCCTGTCGCCGGCGATCTCGATCGACCAGAAATCGACGAACCGCAACCCCCGTTCCACCGTGGGCACGGTGACGGAGATCTACGACTACCTGCGTCTTTTGTACGCGCGCGTGGGAACCGTACATTGCCCGAACTGTAAGCGGGAGATCCGTCGCCAGACGGTGGACCAGATGGTCGACCAGATCCTCTCGATGCCGGAGAAGACGCGCATCCAGGTGCTCTCGCCGGTCGTTCGCGGCCGCAAGGGTGAGCACGCGAAGGTGCTCGAGCAGGCACGCAAGAGCGGCTACGTACGTGTGCGTATCGACGGCAACCAGTACGAACTGTCTGAGGAGATCAAACTCGACAAAAACATCAAACACTCCATCGAGATCATCATTGACCGACTGTCGGTGCGCCCGGGTCTGGAGACCCGCCTCACGGACTCACTGGAAAATGCGATGAAGCTCGCGGAGGGCCTGGTCTATGTGGACGTGATCGATGGGGAAATGCTGACATTTTCCCAGAATTTTGCGTGTCCGGACTGCGGCATCAGCATCGATGAAGTCGAGCCCAGAAGCTTTTCGTTCAACAATCCCTTCGGCGCGTGCCCGGACTGTACGGGCCTCGGTTTCACCATGGAGTTTTCGCCGGAACTGATGATACCGAACCCTTCGATTTCGATCAACCAGGGCGCCATCACGGTATTAGGCTGGCTGTCGGCCTCCTCTGAGGGCAGTTTTACCAGGGCGGTCCTGGACGCATTGTGCAAAAGATTTCATTTCTCACTGGATACTCCGTTCGAGGACTATCCGGAGGAGATCAAAAATATACTGTTATACGGAACCGACGTCTCCGTGCCGGTGCACTACCGCGGGCAACGCGGCGTAGGCACGTACGACATCACGTTCGAGGGGCTCGTGAAAAACGTCGAGCGGCGTTACCGCGAGACCGGTTCGGAGGCCTCGAAGGCAGAATATGAGACCTTCATGGACATCCGCCCGTGTAAGACTTGTCAGGGCATGCGCCTAAAGCCGACGTCGTTGGCGGTCACCATCGGCGGCCTGAACATCTATGAGCTTACGACATTGCCCATTCGGAAAGAGTTGGAAGTCATCCGCGGCCTGGAACTGACGCCGACGCAGAAGCAGATCGGCGCGCGGATCCTGAAGGAGATCGGCAACCGCCTGCAGTTCCTGATCGATGTCGGTCTGGAGTACCTGAACCTGGCGCGCAACACCGGGACCCTGTCGGGCGGCGAGGCGCAGCGCATCCGTCTGGCGACGCAGATCGGCTCGGGCCTGGTCGGCGTGTGCTACATCCTGGATGAGCCGAGCATCGGCCTGCACCAGAGGGATAACGACAAACTGTTGAAGACGCTGATGCATCTGCGCGACCTGGGAAATACGGTCATCGTCGTGGAGCATGACGAGGATACGATGCGTGCGGCGGACCATATCGTGGATATCGGTCCGGGGGCCGGCGATCACGGCGGCGAGGTCGTGGCGACCGGTACGGCACAGGAGATCATGCAGGTGCCGGAGTCCGTTACGGGCGCTTACCTGGCCGGACGGCGCTTCATCCCCGTGCCGAAATCGCGCCGAAAACCGAACGGTTTCCTGACCGTGGTCGGCGCGAAAGAACACAATCTGAAGAATATCGACGTGGATTTCCCGCTGGGTGTATTCACCTGCGTGACCGGCGTGTCCGGTTCGGGTAAGAGTTCCCTGGTCAATGAGATCCTGTATAAATCACTGGCGCGCAAACTGAACCGCGCGCGCATCATAGCCGGAAAGCATGACGAGATCCGCGGCGTTGAGCAGCTGGATAAGATCATCGCCATCGACCAGAGTCCCATTGGGCGCACCCCGCGTTCGAACCCGGCGACCTACACCGGCGTGTTCGACATGATCCGCGACCTCTTCGCGGCGACGAAGGATGCGAAGGCGCGCGGCTACACAAAGGGACGCTTCAGTTTTAACGTAAAGGGCGGCCGATGCGAGGCCTGCAGCGGCGACGGTATCCTGAAGATCGAGATGCATTTCCTGCCGGACGTTTACGTTCCGTGTGAGGTCTGCCATGGGAAGCGGTACAACCGCGAGACCCTGGAAGTCCACTATAAGGGAAAATCGATCTTCGACGTGCTGGATATGACCGTGGAGGAGGCGCTCCCGTTCTTCGAGAACATTCCCAGCATTGCCCGCAAGATCCAGACGCTGTATGATGTCGGCCTGGGCTACCTGAAACTGGGCCAGCCTTCGACGACGCTGTCGGGCGGCGAGGCGCAGCGTATCAAGCTGGCGACCGAACTGTCGCGCCGCAGCACCGGTAAGACGATCTACGTGCTCGACGAACCGACGACGGGCCTGCATTTCGCGGACGTACATAAGCTGGTGGAGATCCTCCACAGACTCGCGGACGGCGGAAATACGGTCGTTGTGATCGAACATAATCTTGACGTGATCAAGACGGCGGATTATATTATAGATATGGGACCGGAAGGCGGCGACGCCGGCGGCACGGTGGTGGCGCAGGGCATGCCCGAGGAGATCGTGGAAAATGAGGCATCCTATACCGGTTATTATGTGAAACGGGAATTGGAAAAGGCGAAGCAGCGTGAAGCGGAGAGAAAATGAAGCTTTATCAGGAGAATGCAATGAAAAAATGGAAAAAGACTTTGACAGCGGCCTTTCTGGCCCTGACATTGACCGGAGTCAGCGGTTGTTCGTTGTTCGGTTCTAAGGAACCGACTCCGGCGGAGACAGAATTTGCCATCCGGACCTACCCGCCGGAAACGACGGAGCAGGCGCCGACGACCCCGAAGGTGACGGAGGGGACGACACCGGACAGTAAGCCGGTCGAGCCGACCGTCGAGATAACATCGGAGCCGACAGAAACTTCACAGGTCGAGCCGACGCAGGTCGAGCCGACACTTCCGCCCGAGGAGACCACAGCGGAACCCGGCGAGCCGAAGAAACCGAAGTACATCTTCCTCTTCATCGGCGACGGCATGGGCGTGGGCCACGTTCAGGCGGCCTCCTACTACAAGGCAGCCGAGGGCGGCGGTAAGAAGTACGACCCCGGTAAGACTTCCTATGCAGGGACATATCTGAATTTCGAGCAGTTCCCTGTGGTCGGAAGCGTGACGAATTATAACTCCGACTCGTTCATTACGGACTCTGCGGCGGCGATCACGGCCATCACGACGGGCTTTAAGACGTCGACAGATGCGATCGGCGTGGATCCGAGCGGGACGGAGCGCCTGGAGACGATCACCGAGAAGGTGAAGAAGCTCCTGGGCTATAAGGTCGGTGTGGTTTCCAATGCAAACATCAACCACGCGACCCCTGCAGGCTATTACGGTCATCAGACCGACCGGACCATGTATTATGAGCTCGGAAAAGACATGCTTGCGAGCGGTTTTGACTATTTCGGAGGCGGTTCGATCCGCCAGCCCACCGGCGCCGACGGGACATTGCCCGATCTGTATGATCTGGCGGCAGCGCAGGGCTACCGTGTATTTCGCGATAACGATGCGGCGTTGGCGGCGCTCACCGGCGACATGGGTAAGGTCATCATCACCAGCCAGCAGCGCGCCGAGGGCGATGCGATGAAACTGCGTGTGGATGCCCAAAAGGGGGATGCAGACCTTGCGGCTTACGTGGAGGGCGGCCTGAAAGTCATGGGAGACCAGGAGGGCTTTTTCTACGCGATCGAAGGCGGCCTGATCGACTGGGCTTCACACGAGAATGATCTGGGCGCGGTAGTGCGTGAAGTCCTGGATCTGGAGAAGGCAGTCGGCGTAGCGATGGATTTCTACAACGCGCACCCGGACGAGACATTGATCCTGGTGACTGCGGACCATGAGACCGGCGGCCTGGGCCTGGGCTACTCCAACATGGGCTATGAATTGTATCTGAACGGTCTGAAGAAACAGGACCTTTCGTACTGGAAATATATGCGCATGGTAGCGCTTGAGTATCGGCCGAATAAGACCAGCTGGGACACCGTCCTCTGGGAAATGCGTGCGCATTTCGGCCTGACGGTGAGCGGGACCTACCAGGCGGGCGACGACCCGAAACTGGTCCTGAACGAAGAGGAAGTCATGCAGCTGAACGCCGCTTACCTGGCCAGCATGCAGGATGCCCGCGCTACGCTCGGCACGGCGGCCTACGAGTCCTACGGGGCTTATGAACCGCTCGCATTTACCGTAACAACGCTTCTCGGAAAGAAGTGCGGCGTCAAATTCTCGACCATCTACCATACGGCACAGCCGATCCCGATCTACGCGATCGGAGCCGGCGCGGAAGAGTTTTCCGGCGTATATGACAATACGCAGATCGCAGTGAAACTGGAGAAACTTTTGGGTATCGATTAAGGTACCGGAAGGGGGATAATATGAAGTTCAGCAACGGATGTTGGCTTTTCAAAAAAGGGTGCGAGTGCTTCGCGCCCGCGCAGGTCTACTATGTGAAGAAGACGGATACCGAGGTCGTTCTGACATGTCCGACGCATCGGATCAACCACCGCGGCGACACGCTCGGCGGCGTAAATCTCACCATCAGCATCACATCCCCCATGCCGGAGGTATTCCGCATCCGCGTGTGGCATTATGCGGGTGTGCAGGAGAAATTCCCGAAATTCGAACTGGAGCCGATGACGGACCAGCCGCTCGATGTCGAGGAAACGGACGAAATGATCCGCATCACTTCCGGCAACACTACCGTTGAGTTTTTGTATAATTTCTGGCGAATGACGTTCTATCGCGGTGGCGAGGTGGTCGCGCGCAGTGAGGGACGTGATCTCGGCTATATGAAGACCGACTGGCGCGGCCTGGCATACGACGACGGAGGCGAGCACGACACGTATCTGCGTCAGCAGCACACGATCGCGGTCGGCGAGACGTTTTATGGCCTGGGCGAGCGTTTTACGCCCTTCGTTAAGAACGGTCAGACGGTCAATATCTGGAACGAGGACGGAGGTACGTCCACGGAACTGGCATATAAGAACATTCCGTTCATGATCTCCAACCGCGGCTATGGTATCTTCGTCAACCATCCCGATCCGGTCTCCTTTGAGGTCGGAAGCGAGGTCGTGAAGAAGGCAGCATTTTCCGTGGCAGGCGAGTCCCTGGAGTATTTCTTCATCAATGGACCGTCGATGAAGGAAGTGCTCATGCGCTACACCGCGATGACGGGGCGGCCTTCATTGCCCCCTGCCTGGTCGTTCGGCCTGTGGCTGTCGACCTCATTTACCACGAACTACGATGAGGCCACGGTGAATTCCTTCGTGGATGGCTGCTTTGAGCGAGGCATCCCGCTGAAGGTCTTCCATTTCGACTGCTTCTGGATGAAGGAGTTCCACTGGTCGGATTTCCTGTGGGACCGCGACGTATTCCCGGATCCCGAGGGCATGTTGGCGCGCCTGAAGGCGAAAGGCCTGAAGATCTGCGTCTGGATCAACAGCTACATCGGCCAGGAGTCGGAACTGTTCCGCGAGGGCGTTGAGAACGGCTATTTCATCAAACGTAAAAACGGCGATGTCTGGCAGTGGGATATGTGGCAGCCGGGCATGGCGATCGTGGACTTTACGAACCCCGCCGCATGGAAGTGGTTCCAGGATAAACTGGAAGTGCTTCTGGATATGGGCGTGGATTGCTTCAAAACGGATTTCGGCGAGCGTATCCCGACGGACTGCGTCTACTACGACGGCTCCGATCCGATGCGCATGCATAATTACTATACTTACCTGTACAATAAGTGCGTGTACGAGCTGCTGGCGCGTAAGCGCGGCGTGGACGACGCGGTCGTATTCGCACGTTCCGCGACGGTCGGCGGGCAGAAGTTCCCGGTACATTGGGGCGGCGATTGTTGGTCGGACTATGAGTCGATGAGCGAGAGCCTGCGCGGCGGCCTGTCGCTGACATTGTCCGGTTTCGGCTACTGGAGCCACGATATCGGCGGCTTCGAGGCGACTTCCACGGCCGATGTCTACAAGCGCTGGACGCAGTTCGGCCTCCTGTCCTCGCATTCCCGCTACCATGGCAGCACGTCCTACCGCGTGCCGTGGGCCTTCGACGAGGAGGCGGTCGAGGTTTCCCGCACATTCTGTGAACTCAAGGCGTCCCTGATGCCGTACTTGTACGCGCAGGCAGTCCGCACGAGCCGTTCCGGCATCCCGATGATGCGTGCGATGGTGCTCGAATTCCCGGACGATCCGACCTGCCAGTACCTGGATCGCCAGTACATGCTGGGCCCGGCGCTGTTAGTCGCGCCGATCTTCAACCCGCAGGGTGAAGGTCAGTTCTACCTGCCGAAGGGCAACTGGACCGACTTTATGACCGGCGAGGAAGTACGCGGCGGAAGATGGATCACGAAGACTTATGACTATTTCCACCTGCCGCTGTTCGTCCGCGCGAACACCATCCTGCCGATCGGTGATTGCAAGACGGATGCGGAGTATGATTACGCGGAAAATGTTACCCTGAAGGTGTACGCATTGTCCGACGGGGCATCCCCGAAGGTCAATATCTTCAACGCGGATGGTGAATGCGTTCACGAAACGGTCGTACGCCGTGAGAAGAACGTGGTCCGCATCATGACGCATACGGATGCGACTTACCGTGTGGTACTCGTGAACTTCCCGGAACCGGACTCGGTAGACGGAGCAGACGCGCACTACGACGGCGCCGACCTCATCCTCCTGCCGCAGGACGACGAGATCGTAGTAAGATTTTGATCTATGGAACAGTTGTCACTATTCCCTGAGGAGAACCGGGATCCCCGGCCTCCCATAACGGCCAATTGGAACCTGTGGCACGGGTGTACCCGCGCCAGCACAGGCTGTCTGCACTGCTATATGTACCGCAAGGACGAGGCAGTGGGGCGGGATCCGTCCGTGGTGCAAAAGACCGACAGCTTCGACCTGCCGGTCCGCGTGTTGCGCTCCGGAAAGAATAAGGGGAGATATAAGATCCCACATGGATCGCACATCTTCACCTGCTTTTCTTCGGACTTCTTTCACCGTGACGCAGATGCGTGGCGGGAGGATGCCTGGGACATGATGCGTGAGCGCAGGGACTGCACCTTCTTCATGATCACGAAGCGGCCCGAGCGGATCGCCGGGCACCTGCCTGCGGACTGGGGAGCCGGTTGGGAGCACGTCACCATCGCCGTCACCTGTGAGAACCAGGAGATGGCCGACCGACGCCTGCCCATCTACCTGGCGCTTCCGCTGCATCGCCATTCGGTGATGGTGGAGCCCATGCTGTCCCGCGTGGACCTTCGGAAATACATCGCCGACTATCGGGCGGCCGATGGCAGCCCCGTCCTGAAATATGTTTCCGTCGGGGGAGAATCAGGCGCCGACGCGCGCATCTGCGACTACGCCTGGGTGGAAGACCTGCATGCACAGTGTAAAGAAAACGGCATCGCCTTCTACTACCACCAGACCGGCGCGAAGCTTTTGAAGGACGGAAAGATCTACAAGATCCCGCGTCCGCTGCAACATTCGCAGGCACACAAAGCAGGCCTGGACATGGAGTGAAAATATGAAAAACAAAAGCCCGGCGGGAGAGCAGCTCTCCGCCGGGCTTGTAATATGATATAGGTAAATGTCGATTATACGATGATCTCACAGTTCGGCATCTGCACGCGCAGATAGAACGCCTGCTTTGCAACATCTTCCGGATTACCGGAGAGGTTCAGACGCTTCAGATGCGGCAGCTTACACAACATGCTGATGCTTTTGATCTCATTGTCCGAGAGGTCCAGATCCTCGAGGGTCTCGAGTTCGACCAGGGAGTCGATATTGCTGATGCGGTTGCCGGACAGATCCAGGCGCTTAATGCGCTTTAAGTGAACGACGGCGTCCGTCGTGGTCAGGTTGTTACTCGACAGGTTCAGCGTCTCCAGAACGTTCATCCAACGCAGGTCGCCGTTGAAACGGATGGAGTTGTTCGACAGGTCCAGATAACGCAGCGTCGTCGGGATGTACTGCACGTTCACGTCGCGGATCCGGTTGTAGGACAGGTCCAGGTGCCGCATGGTGGGCATGGAAGAAACATCCGGGAACGCGTGAAGATCATTAAAGGAAGCCTCCAGATATTCCAGGGAATCCAGGTCAATGATCGGCTTGAGGTCCGAGATGTGGTTGGAGCTGACATTCAGGCGGGTCAGCTGGTTCAGGAAACCGAGCGACGCGATCTCCTTACACTGGTTATACGAGATGTCGAGCTGGGTGAGCTGGGTCAGCGCGCCGAGTTCGGAAAAATCTTCGATATCGTTGGATGAAACGTTCAGTTTCTTCAGCGAGCGAAGCTTCGCGACCTGGGAGATGTCGGTCAGTTCGCAGACCGAGAGATCCAGTTCTTCCAGCTTCGTCAGGTTCGTCAGCGGTTCCAGGTTCTCGATCGGGTTATCCGAGAGGTTCAGGACACGCAGATTCTCGCATCCCTGCAGGATGCTTAAGTTAGTGATATTGTTATTCCAAAGATTTAAAGATGTGGCATTGCTCGGGAAAGTCGCAGTTCCCGCGGCCAATGTCTCAAAGTAATCGTTATTTCCCATAGAGGTACCTCCAGGTGTTCGAAAAACCGCTCACGAAATCGGCTCTTCGTATCAAAAAAACATGCTACCGTCATTATACCACAAGCGGGATAAGAAAGCAAGAACACTTCTGTTTTTCCGCCGAGAGGGGGACACCCGGGGCGAAACCGCCAAAAAATGTATTTTATTCGGGAAAGCACTTGCAATTATGCGCCGATTCAAGTATAATACTCTTTAGGAAAAAGGAAGATTTTAACGAATGGAGTCGAGTTGGGGATCGACAGACATCGAATTTTTCGAAAGGCGGATGTGTATATGAGCCGGGAAGATGAATTGGAAAAGGGATTATCAGACGAGTTGAAAGACCGTCTCGTAAGGATGCGTGAGGAGCGTTTGCAGCTGCTGGATCAGCTCGGAAAAGAAGAACGCTTCGCGCAAAAAGTGGTAAATACGCAAGGCAACCGCAGACAGATGTTTATGATCCTCTGTCTTGTGGCAATCTTCTTTTTGATGTTTAGCGTACTCATTTCGCAGGTTCCTTCGGATAGCCTGAATGAGACGTGGAGCCTGGTATTCCAGATCGTTTTGGATGTAGTAGCGATGGGATGCTTCGGTTTCGCGATGATACGCTTCCTGCCGGCGGTGCTTCGTTATAATGCATCGTGGGCATCATTCTCCAAGTCTAGATCGTATCGTTCATTGATCTCCGAATCCTTGGTGAAACTGGACGACCTCCGCAACAAGCTTGCGCAGTCGAAGAAGGATTTCTCCGAGCTGGAAGAGGAATTGGTTAAGCGTTACGATCTGAGTGAAGTGACGGAGGGGTCCGAAGCTCAGGAGTCACAGACCGAAGAGGCAAAAGCAGAATAAAAATCAAATCATAGGAGACTAACATGAGAGAATTTAATTCCATGGGACGTCGCGTGAAAAAAGCAGGTAAGAACGGGTTGCATGGTCTTCTTCCGATTCTTCTGCTTTTTTTCGTATTAACGCTGACAGCATGCGGATCGAAAGCGACCGACACACCTACAACCGAGGCAAATGCATCTGCCGCAGACCAGACGAAGAGTTCTGAAGACGGAACGGCCGCTGACACGACGTCGGCACCGGTCGTTGATGTTCAGATCAAAACCGACCCGACCGGCGAGGTTTCTCCTTACCTGGAAACGGAGGGAGATAAGACCGAAGCTTCGACCGAGGGCGGCACGAATACCACGACAGCGCCCGACGAGACGCAGCCTGCAGAGACGAAGCCCGAGGAGACTACGCCTGCGGAAACGCAGCCCGTGAAGCCCATCGTATTCGAGAACTGCAGCGAGCTCGTTTTTGCGACCCCTCGCATCCAGTTCCTGAACTTCCGTGAGAAGCCGTCGAAGGATGGTAAGATCCTGGCACAGATCCCGGCCGGAACCGCTCTGCAGCGTACCGGACGCAGTGAGGAATGGTCCCGTGTCATCTACGGCGCGACCGAAGGCTTTGTAGCGGCGGAATTCCTGTCGCTGACCGCTCCGGTCATCGACCTGTACGGAGAGAAGGTCCAGGTTACGGACGAAGAGTACTATACGACGGATAAATTGAACTTCCGCGAGAGACCGTCGACGGACGGAACCATCATTCAGGTTCTGGAACGTGCCGAGAAGGTGCGCTGCACCGGCTATGGCGAGAACTGGTCCCGCATCATCTATAACGAGAAGGAAGGCTTCGTTTCCACGAAGTTCCTCTCGAAGGAGAAGCCCGCTCCGATCGAGCCGGTCGTACAGCCCGGCGGAAATGAGCCGGAGAACCCTCCGATCGAGATCCCTTCCGAGCCCGGCTTCACCGAGTGCAACGAGCAGGTACGCGTTACGACGAACCTTCGTATGCGTGAGGGCCCGAGCACCGTGGCAAATGTCATCACGGTCCTGAATAACGGAACCGAAGTGCTCTGCACCGGTAAGAACGATAAGTGGGCGCGCATTTCCTACGGCGGCCGCACAGGTTATGTATCTCTGGATTACATCACGGCTGTAGGCGCAGTCGATCCGGGAACCCCGGAGCAGAAGCCTGCTACATGGTCGGTCGGAAAGATCACACGTAAAGAAACGGCAAATGGTATCTTATATACAGGTAACGGCGGCCCGCTGATCGCTATCGATGCGGGACACCAGGCACACGGCAACAACGAGATGGAGCCGAATGGTCCCAACAGCACGACCATGAAGAAGAAGGTCAGCACCGGTACGAGTGGCCGTGCGACCGGCATCAACGAGTCGCTGCTCGACCTGATCGTCAGCATTCAGCTTAAGGATGCCCTCCTGGCGCGCGGATATAACGTTCTTATGATCCGTGAGTCCCAGGATGTGGATATCAGTAATATGCAGCGTGCGGTACGCGCCAGCGCTTCCGGCGCGGCAGTTATGATCCGCGTACACGCGAACGGTTCTTCCGATCCGAATAAGACCGGTGCGGAGACACTGTCCCCGTCGAAGAGGAACCCGTATCTTCCCGCTGATCTCATCGCGGCGTCCGAGCGCCTTTCACGTTGCGTGATCGACGCGTTCTGCGCATCGACCGGCTCGAAGAATAATAACATCTACTACACGGATACCATGACGGGCATCAATTTTGCGACATTGCCCACGACGACCATCGAAATGGGTTACATGACGAACCTGGAGGAGGATGCGCTTATGGCTACTCCCGAGTTCCAGGTGAAGGCTGTCGTAGGTATCATGAACGGTCTGGACGCATATTTCGGCCGTTAGGAGGTCGCTTTGGCGGAGTATATCACTTTTAACGATGTCCATAAGATCTATAAGATGGGCGAGGTCGAGATCCACGCGCTAAACGGGGCCGGCTTCGAGATAAAGAAGGGTGAACTGGCCGTGATCGTGGGCGCCTCCGGCGCCGGAAAGACGACGACGCTCAACATTCTGGGCGGTATCGATCGTTGCGATCAGGGCGAGATCATCGTGGACGAGCGCGACATCAGCCAGCTGTCCCGCAGGGAGCTGATCGCCTATCGTCGTTATGACATCGGTTTTGTATTTCAGTTTTATAATCTGGTCGCGAACCTGACCGCGAAGGAAAATGTCGAACTGGCCACGCAGATCTGCAAGGATCCCATGGATCCGATGGAGGCTCTGGAGGCGGTCGGTCTCGCGGACCGCGCGGATAATTTTCCCGCGCAGCTTTCGGGCGGCGAGCAGCAGCGTGTGTCGATCGCCAGAGCATTGGCGAAGAAGCCGAAACTCCTGCTTTGCGACGAACCGACGGGTGCGCTGGACTACGTGACCGGAAAGATGATCCTGCAGTTGTTGCAGGATATGTGCCGCAAGGAGGGGATGACGGTGGTGCTGATCACACACAACACCGCGCTTACACCTATGGCGGACCGCGTTATCTACATGAAGAATAACCGTGTTGAGAGGACCGTTCTGAACCCGTACCCGATACCGATCGAGGAGATCGAGTGGTAGGCCGTAGCGGCGTGAAACACGGAGTGGAGAGTTTACATATGTTGGATATGATCATTATCGGTTCCGGGCCTGCGGGCCTGTCGGCCGCGGTCTACGCGAAGCGGGCAGGACTCGACAGCATCGTGATCGAAAAAGAGTTCGTGAGCGGGGGCCAGGTGCTCCTGACTTATGAAGTGGATAATTATTTAGGCCTTCCGGGTATGAACGGTTTCGACCTCGGCACGAAGTTCCGCGAGCATGCGGACGGCGCCGGGGCTTCGTTCGTGATGGATGAGGTGAGCGCGATCGAAGCGTGTAAGGATGAAAACGGAAAGCCCTTCTACCGGGTACAGGGCGGCGCGGATACTTATGAGGCCCGCACGATCGTTGCGGCGACCGGAACGGTGCATCGCAACCTCGGTATCCCCGGAGAGGATACATTTGCCGGAAAGGGCGTATCGTATTGCGCGACCTGCGACGGCGCTTTCTTTAAGGGTAAAGAAGTCGCTGTTGTCGGCGGCGGTGACGTTGCCGTAGAAGATGCGATCTATCTGGCGCGTCTGTGCAGCAAAGTTACGCTGATCCACCGCAGAGACCGTCTGCGTGCGGCGAAGTCCCTGCAGGACCGCCTGTTCGCCATGGAAAATGTCGAAGTGGTCTGGAACGCAAATGTGACGGAAGTCCAGGGCGATAAAAAAGTGGAAAATATCATCATCCAGTCGAATTCGGGCGCAAGCATCGCGTATCCGGTGGACGGTCTGTTCATCGCAGTCGGGATCACACCGGTCTCCAAGTGTTTTGAGGGCTTGGTCGAGATGGACGATGCCGGTTATATCATCGCAGGTGAGGATTGCGCGACATCCGCACCCGGTGTATACGTTGCCGGCGACCTGCGTACGAAAAAATTGCGCCAGATCGTGACGGCGGTTTCCGACGGAGCTGTAGCAGTTTCAATGGCCGGAAATTATATTGAGAGCTTATAAAGCGGCATTTTTTCCGAAAAACCGCGGAAATTCAAGCGTTTTTAGGACGATTTTGTGCATTTTCCGACGGAAAGTGTTGACTTTTCCGCCCGGGTTTGCTATAATCCAATTGTAACAGTTTTGTAACATTTGTAATACTTGCTTAAAAATTCGCGGCAGCGACGCTGCGAGTTCGTTGATCGACACTCCCTTTTGGGAGTTTTTGTCGACTGTGGATATATGGTTTTTGTTTTACAAGTTCCCTTTTGGGAAGGTTTTAAGAGTCAGGTGATTATCGGATGATTAGACGAAACAAACACAGCTTGATCAGCCTCAGCCTGGCGGGAGTGCTCGCATTGTCCGCCTCGACTTCGTTTGGGGGCTGCCGGGTATACGCCGATCCCGTATCGGATGATCCGGACACGATTCAGGTGACCCTGGATACGGATGTGACTTTTGCTGATCCGGTTGATGATCGAAAAGAGAATAATAGTGAAGTGGTCGATGCCAGCGATCTCGAGATCGTTATGGCCGGGGCCGCTGTGGATCTAAATCGATATTTGGAGTCGGATTTCGTCTACGATTCGGCAGAATTGTTGGCACGGATCCATATCAATCCCTCGCTTCCCACTCCGACGGAAACCGAGCCGGAACTGAACCGGGAAGAGACGATGGCTCCTCCGGTGGAGACACCGCCGGCCGTGGAGACCTCGCCTGAGGTCGTTGTACCGCCGACAGAGGCTCCGACGGAACCGCCTACGGAAGCACCCACCATTCCGCCGAGTGCAGGATATAAAGGAATGGCGATCAGCCAGCCGCCCGAAGCCTACGTAAATGTTCGTACGGCACCGAGCGCATCGGCGAAGAAAGTCGGTAAGATCTATGCGAACGCTGTAGCAGACGTTTTGGAGGAAGTTCCCGGTGAGGGAGGCTCCTGGTTCCTGATCACATCCGGAACCGTTACCGGTTATGTAAAAGCAGAATTCTTCGTGATCGGAGAAGCGGCGCTGGCCATGAAGGATGCCATCGCAACGCGCATCGGTACGATCAATACATACAACCTGCGGTTGCGCAGTACGCCGGATCTTTCTAAGAAGGATAATATCATCACGATGCTCTCCCATGGAACCCAGACGATCATCGTTGATGAGGTCGGCGAGTTCTATAAGATCGAGTTGGATGAAGGCTACTATGGTTACCTGCATCGTGACTATGTAGACATCGAATATAAGTTTGGTCATGCGATCAGCCTCGACGAGGAACGTCTTGCGGCTGAGAAAGCATATCAGGAGCAGCTCGAGCGTGAAGCCGAGGAGGCTCGTCTCGCGGAAGAAGCCCGTCTGGCTGAAGAAGCGAGAAAGGCGGAGGAAGCCCGTCTGGCAGCGGAAGCGGCATCCAGAGCGGCGGCAGAGGCTGCACGTTTGGCAGAAGAGTCCCGCCTGGCAGCGGAAGCGGCATCCAGGGCAGCTGCAGAGGCAGCGGCTGAGGTCGCAAGAACGACGATCGTTCAGATCTCCGCCCGTTACATCGGCGGTCAGAAATATGTCGGTGATGCGGTAGATGTCAGTGAAGTTGAGATCATCGTATATTATCAGGATGGTCACACAGAGAAGAATCTTCCCGGTTGGGCATGTCCGTTGATCGGCATACCTATGGTAGCAGGAGAGGTCATTTACCCGGTTCAGCTCGGCGATCATATGACACAGTTCTCGGTTACCGCGATCGAGCGTCCGGTCGAGACGCAGCCCGTTGAGACGGCGCCGCCGGCAACTCAGCCGGTGATCTCCGAAGCCGACCAGCTTCGTCTGGCGATCTGTGAATATGCGAAACAGTTTGTCGGTAATCCGTACAGACTCGGCGGAACCGATCTCCTCCACGGAACGGATTGCTCCGGTTTCGTAATGCGTGTATTCCAGCAGTTCGGTATTTCGACAACACGTACTTCCAGAAGTCAGGCCTTAAACGGTACACCGGTTCCGGTAGACTTGAATACGTTGCGTCCCGGCGACCTGCTGTTCTACGATACCAATGGTTCCATATCGCATGTAGCGATCTACATCGGCAACGGTCAGATCGTTCACGCGGCAAATGATAACTTCGGCATTTGTATCTGGGATGCGTTCTATCGTACTCCTTGTAAGGCCGTAACGTTCCTTCCGTAAGGAAAGACGAAACATAAAACTGCAAAGCGGACAGGGGGTCTTGACTTCCTGTCCGCTTTTTTTCGAAACCTTTTTCGTTCTTTTTCCGGGAAGGTATTGACATTTGTTTTGGGATTTGCTATAATCCCATCGTAACACTTTTGTAACAATTGTAATATTTGCGTAAATTGTTTACGACATAAATGGGGGTCCCCCCTCCCGATTTTTATAGATTTAGGTGTTTTGCGAATGAGAAGACATAACAGATTCAGCCTGATCGGCTTCGGACTGGCGGGTATGCTTGCAGTAGCAGCAGTGGCGCCGGCCGGAGGTTCCAGGATCCTGGCAGAGCAGACGAAGGGCTCGGAAGATGTCACATCTGCTTACGATCCGGCAGAAACCGAAGAAAACAAACAAAACATTGAAATAGCGAGCAGAAGTGACGGCGGTTCAAAACAAACGGCCGGTGTTTCTGTGTCTTTTGATCGGTCTGCATTGGCCGGATTTACTTATGATTCCTCTGAGTTGTTTGAGCGTATCAACATCCAGCCTACGGCATCGTCGTCCGCTTCGAAGGCGACGCAGCCTGCGAGCACGAACGAGGCAGATCTGCCCGCGATCCCGGTAACGGAAACATTGCCCGATGTGCTTCCCGAGCCTACGCTGGCAGTGGAGACCGGCTATAAGGGAATGGCGGTCAGCCTTCCCAGAGAGACCTATGTAAATATCCGTACGGCGCCGAACGCTTCGGCTGAGAAGGTCGGTAAGATCTACGCGAAGGCAGTAGCGGACGTACTGGAAGAGGTGCCCGGCACAGACGGCGCGTGGTTTAAGATCCATTCCGGTTCGGTAGACGGTTACGTTAAGGCCGAATTCTTCGCGATCGGCGAGGATGCGCTTTCCATGACGGATGCGATCTCGACACGTATCGGCACGGTCAATGCTACAAACCTGCGTCTGCGCAGCACGCCGGATCTTTCGAATAATGACAACATCATCACGACACTGGGCTCCGGAACGAAGGCGACCATCGTCGATGAAGAAGGCGATTTCTATAAGATCGAGCTGGATAAGGACTATTTCGGTTATATCCATCGCGATTATGTGAAGTTGGAATATCTGTATTCGCAGGCGATCAGCCTCGATGAGGAGCGTATCGCGGCCGAACTGGCTTATCAGGAGCAGCTCGCGCGTGAGGCAGAGGAAGCGAGACTGGCAGAAGAGGCGAGACTTGCGGAGGAAGCGCGTAAAGAAGCAGAACGTAAGGCAGAGGCAGCCCGGAAGGCTGCGGAGAAGCGCAGACAGGCGGATGCGTTCCGTCAGCAGCTTTGCGCGTACGCCCTTCAGTTCGTCGGCAACCCGTACCGTTTCGGCGGTTCGGACCTCATCAACGGAACGGATTGCTCCGGTTTCGTAATGCGTGTCTACCAGAAGTTCGGCTATAAGATCGAGCGTACATCCCGTAAGCAGGCGGCTACCGGAACTCCGGTCGCAGTAAACCTGAAGACCCTGCGTCCCGGCGATCTGTTGTTCTACGAAACGAACGGCAGGATCAACCACGTGGCCCTCTACATCGGCAACGGTAAGATCGTCCACGCGGCAAATGAAAACTTCGGCATCTGCGTCTGGGATGCGTTCTACCGCACACCGTGCAGCGCCGTATCCTTCTTGCCGTAAAGCGGAAGGCTAAACTTGAGATTTAACAGAATATAAAGTATAATAAACGAGTAGGAGGAGCGTTCTTCCTACTCGTTTGCTATGTTTAATGACCGTCGCCCGAAGCGCGGGTGACGTTATATATGGGGGACTTACATTGAGCAGATCCGAGACGATCACGATCGGAATATTGGCGCACGTGGACGCGGGAAAGACCACACTGGCGGAGAGCATGCTCTACACCGCCGGCGTGATCCGCACGCCGGGCCGCGTGGATCATAAGAACGCCTACTTGGACAATGATGCGATGGAGCGTGCGCGCGGCATCACGATCTTCTCCAAGCAGGCGCGCTTTGCGTATAAAGATCTGAATTTCGTCCTGGTGGACACGCCGGGACATGTCGATTTTTCGGCGGAGACGGAGCGGACGCTGGCGGTCCTGGATTACGCGATCCTGGTCATCAGCGCGGCGGACGGGGTGTCCGGTCACGTGCTGACGCTGTGGCGGCTGCTGGCGCGTCATCACGTCCCGGTCTTCCTGTTTGTGAATAAGATGGACCAGCCGGGCGCGGACCGCGCATCGTCGCTGGAGGAACTGAACCGTTCGTTGTCGGACCACATCGTGGACTTCACCGACGCGCCGGACGATGCTGCATTAGCCGAAAGCATTGCCCTCTGCGACGAGGCGATGCTGGAGGACTTTCTGGCGGGACACGCGCCCTCGGAAGAGGAGATCGCGGCGGCCATCGCCGCGCGGAAGGTCTTCCCCTGTTATTTCGGTTCTGCGCTGCGTATAACGGGCGTAGAGGAGTTTATGGACGGCTTTGCGACATTTATGCGTGCGAAGGATTATCCGGCCGAATTCGGCGCGAGAGTGTATAAGATCTCGCATGATGATAAAGGGAACCGCCTGACGTTTATGAAGGTCACGGGCGGCGTGCTTCGCGTGCGCGAAAAGCTCGCATTTTCCGAGGAGAAGGTGAACCGCCTGCGGTTGTACTCAGGCGTGGGCTTCCAGGAAGTGCAGGAGGTCGCGGCGGGCGACATCTGCGCGGCGATCGGCCTGAGTAAGACGCAGTGCGGTGACTTGCTGGGCTATGAGAGCACGGACGGCGGGCACGCGCCCGTTTTGCGCCCGGTGCTGACCTATGGCCTCATCCTGCCGGACGGCGTCGACCCGCACGTGTTCTGGGGACGCATCCGCCTGCTGGAGGAAGAGGATCCGATGTTGCGCCTGAACTGGGATGAGCGCGGCGGCCGCATCGAGGTGCAGGTCATGGGCGACGTCCAGATGGAGATTTTGAAGACCATGATCGCGGATCGTTTCGGCGTCGACGTGTCGTTCGACGCGGGCGCGATCGTATATAAAGAG
>JAFYZH010000073.1 GCA_017548765.1 Lachnospiraceae bacterium
CGCTTCGCGCCGCGTAGCTCCGCTTTTGTGACGAAATAGATCAAGGTCAATGTAATAAGCACGGCGGCGGCGATCACAGCCCAAACAAACGAAGCATAATCGAACACGTCGGCCAGAAGGTCGACCTTATATGTCATCGGTCTATAGGATATAGCCCACCTTCCGATATTGGTCATCACCACTGGTTTCTCCGAAGGAATGACATCCAAAAAACCCTGCCCCTGAGCCACTAATTCGGTGATGGGCACGGTCCTCACCGCATAGCGCGGCAGCAACGACAGCAGACTGTATTTGGAACTGAAGCCGAACGGAACCCAAAAGCGCACCAGCGGGATGGCCCAGAGGATCACGATGACCCTGCGGGGGATAGGCCGGATCTTTCGGATCAGCAGTACGATCAGTCCCACTGCCGTCGCGAGAATGCTCATGTTGAGCAGCCAGTAAAAAACAGCATCCATAGGCCTACCTCTTATCGATCAGTTCGCGTAATTCGTCGATCTCCGCATCCGAGAGTTTCTCATCTTCCAACAGCGCCGAGAACAACGCTTTCTTCGAGCCGTGGAACAGTTTCTCCAGGAGGCCCTTCGCTTCGCTCTTCTGCGCCTCTTCCTTTTTGATCAATGCCGTACAGATAAAACCGGGCTCCTCCCGCTTTACATATCCTTTCTCGATCACCTTCTTGATCACCGTGTAGGTCGTATTCTTATTCCAACCGATCTCGGCTTCTGCGATCTTGCTGACCTCCTTCGCGCTGACCGGTTCATGCGCCCAGATGATCTCCATCAGTTTGATCTCACTGTCAAATAACTTCATAGCATACCTCCAGACTATCTATGTAGTCTATTCTATACCCGTAGTCCGAGCCTGTCAAGGTCTTTTCGGAAAAATGTATCCGTAAAAAACGGGATGCCCCGTGAGACATCCCGAAATATCGTATCTATTTATCGATCACATTATACCTTGTGTAGATAACTCCTTCACCAGATCATCGAACCAATACCGGTTACTCGGCATGCTTTTGACCTTAGCGCCAATATCTCCGCCTCTGCCGGCATCGTAGATCGGATCATAAAGAAGCGTTGTGACGGCCGAGGCAAGGAATTCCTCGCAGAGCGAGTCATACTTCTCTTTTGCGATCTCCGCGCCGTTCAGTGTGTAAGTCGTATTGAAGGTGTAGGTCCGCTCATCCGCGAGGATCGACTTCTCCACGACCTTATTGACCAGTTCGAACTTCTTATTCTCGAACACATACTCGCACATATAGTCTTCCGAGTCGTCGCCGCTGTGGTTGACATGTGTGATCAGCAGATGATCCTCCGTCGTAATGAACAGGTCCGAACTGATCCGTCCGCCCGCATTGATGATCGAACGCGGGAAATGCAGGACTTCATACGCAGTGTCGGTTTCCGGATCGTACGAGAAGATCCTTACCGAAACGATGGTGACGAAACCGGCCGTCAACACGCGACCTGCTTCTTCGATGTCGGCGCCATACTGGAAGATCAGTTCCGGGATCCCGTCACCGTTGATGTCCCCCAGGGCACAGGAAGGTGTCTTCAGCGAAGGTTGATTTTCAACATCCTTGATCTGGGACTCGTACTGGCGCAGGATCTCGAGGTAGGCGTTGCTTACCTTTGCCATATCCACGGCTTCCGTAGGTGCCTCGGTCGGAGCTTCCGTCGTTGCCTCCGTCGTCGGGGCCTGCGTTGTCGCCTCTTCCGTAGTCGGGGTTGCTGTAGTCGCCTCCGTCTCGGCAGGCTTCGCCGTGGTCGCGACCTCTGCATCGGTGCCCTTCACCTCTGCGGTGGTCGAACTCGTAGGATCCTGTGTTTCCGTCTTCGAACCGTTATCGCAAGCGGTCCATGTAAAAAGCATGCACGCAGCCAGAGCCAACGCAGTCATTCTTTTTTTCATCTTCTCTCCTCCCCGTATGTCAATCATCGTCCGAGAGGCCTGAAGCACCTGCGACTACTTCGCGGATGCTTTCGATGACCGGCTGACGCTCTTTGGGAACCAGGCCGTTATCGCCTTCGCCCGCGCATTCCTCTGCGATCTGGTCGACGATCTCCATGCCCTCGATGACCTGGCCGAAAGCGGCATAGTTTCCATCCAGGCTCGGCTGATCCGTCAGGCAGATGAAGAACTGCGACGTCGCGGAGTTTCTGGCAACGACACTGTTCTGGCGGTCGCTCTTGCGCGCCATCGAAATAACGCCGCGCAAATGTTTGATCGGGTTCTCCACATCGTTCGAAGAAAACTCACCGTCGATGGTGCGCTGTCCTTCCTTACCGGAACCGGTGCCGGTCGGGTCACCGCCCTGGATCACGAAGCCCGGAAGGATACGGTGAAACGTCAGTCCATCGTAAAACTTCTCATTTGCCAGATCCAAAAAGTTCGACACCGTGATCGGAGCGGCATCCGCATCCAATTCCAACGTGATCGTGCCGTAATCCCTTACTACGATCTCGACGGTGTGCTTACCCCGGACTATCGAGAACCCATCTTTAGTGCCCTTCTTTTCCTTCGAAGGAGCGGATTTGATCCATAAAACACCGGCTATGATGACCAGGATCGCCATAGCTCCGATGAAAATATACGAACTGCGCTTCGAACGCTTTCTGCGATTACCCGCGCCTCGCGCGACCTGACTTGTGTTAGTACTCACTGTAGGAACCTCCGTTTCGCGGATAGCAACGCCCGCATGCGAGCATTGCCCGATAGAAAAAGCGGGCAGGAAGAGAAGCCTCCCTGCCCATGTATGGAACCCGCCGGCAGCGCCGACGTATTCCGCAGGGGATAAATCCCCCGGTCAATTACTTATTTGCAAGTTCTGCCTTCAAAGAAGCGGTAAGTGCAGGAACGATCTTATTCAGGTCGCCTACGATGCCGTAGTCAGCTACTTCGAAGATCGGAGCGGTCTCATCCTTGTTGATCGCAATGATGATATCGGACTCTTCCATACCTGCCAGGTGCTGGATCGCACCGGAGATACCGATCGCGAAATATACGTGAGGACGAACGGTCTTACCGGTCTGTCCTACCTGCAGATCCTTCGGCTTCCAACCTGCATCAACAACTGCACGAGAGCAGCTAACGGTACCACCGAGTACTGCAGCGAGGTCCTCAAGAAGCTTGAAGTTCTCAGCGGAACCAACGCCACGGCCGCCGGATACGAGGATCTTAGCATCCATGATATCTACGGTATCGGTAACAGCCTTAACGACCTTCAGGATCTCAACGTACTTGTTATCCGGAGTGAAGCCCGGGTTGTAGTTGATGATCTCAGCCTTAGCGCCTTCCTGCTTCGGAAGCTTCTGCATAACGCCGGGGCGAACGGTAGCCATCTGAGGGCGGAAGTTCGGGCAGGCGATGGTAGCGATGGTGTTACCACCGAAAGCGGGACGGGTCATGAGAAGCTGATTGTGAAGCTGCTCCTTACCCGGAAGCGCTACGAGCGGGAAATCACCGATATCGAGCTGTGTGCAGTCTGCGGTAAGACCGGTGTGTACTCTAGCGGAAACGCGAGGGCCCAGGTCACGGCCGATCGCTGTAGCACCAACCAGAACGATGTCCGGCTTGAATTCCTTAATAACGGAAGCAACCGCATGTGCGTACGGCTCGGTTCTGTACTCTTTAAGTTCGGGATCGTCGATAACGATAACCTTATCTGCGCCGTAAGCTGCAAGCTCGTCAGCCAGGTCTGCAACCTGATAACCTGCAAGAATGGCGGTAACTTCAGTTCCTAAATCTTTTGCGAGATCCTTGCCCTTGCCGATAAGTTCGAAAGCGATGCTGCTTAACTTATTGTCTACCTGCTGAGCAAAGACATATACGCCCTTGTATTCTTCTAATGCCATTGTAGTCACTCTCCTGTATTAAATTACATGCTTTTCTTTCAACTTGCCGACAATGTACTCAACGGAAGCATCTGCGTCCAGGTTAACCTTCTCGCCTGTGCCCTTACGTACCTTATCAGAAGCCTTTGCGATCTGTGTGGGTGAACCCTTCAGACCGAGGTTAGAGTCATCAACATCTACCAGGTTTGCTCTGCCCCATACGGTGATGTCTGCCTTGAAAGCATCGAAGATGCCGCCCGGAGTCATGTAACGAGGTGCATTGAGCTCTGCCAGAGCCGTGATGAGGCAAGGCATCTTCGCCTTTACCACATGGTAACGGTCGTCGTACTGACGCTCAACGATCACGGAGTCTCCGTCGATCTCGATCTTCTGTGCATAGGAGATAACCGGAATGTTCAAATGCTCGGAGATCTGCGGACCAACCTGTGCGGTATCGCCGTCGATCGCCTGACGTCCGGTAATGATCAAATCGTAATCCAGGTTGCGGATCGCACCTGCAAGTGTGGAAGAAGTAGCCCATGTGTCTGCGCCGCCGAGTACACGGTCGGTAACAAGGATGCCCTTATCAGCACCCATGGCCAATGCTTCACGAAGAACTTCCTCAGCCTTCGGAAGACCCATGGTGATAACGGTTACTTCTGCTCCATACTGATCTTTTAATCTAAGTGCTGCTTCCAGTCCGGCCTTATCGTCCGGGTTCATGATGGTAAGCATAGCAGCACGGTTCAATGTTCCGTCAGGATTAAACTTTACGCCACCCTTTGTATCGGGTACCTGCTTGATACATACTATGATCTTCACAATCTTACGCTCCTTAATCTTTTTTCTTTCTGATACTACGGATTTCTCCGTTTTTCAAACTCTCAAAATCCTGCGAGCATTCGCTACGTGGACTTTTCGAGCCTTGTATCAATCAAATTACTTCAGCAGTGCAGCAGAGATAACCATTCTCTGAACTTCGCTGGTTCCTTCGTAGATCTCAGTGATCTTTGCGTCACGCATCATACGCTCTACATCATACTCTCTGGTGTAGCCGTAACCACCGTGAAGCTGAACTGCCTTTGTGGTAACTTCCATCGCAACCTCTGCTGCGTAAAGCTTAGCCATAGCTGCTTCTACGCTGTAAACGGTCTTGTGATCCTTCTGATACTCATCCTTCTTGCGAGCTGCAGCGTATACAAGATACTGAGCAGCCTGGCACTTCGTTGCCATATCAGCGATCTGGAACTGTGTATTCTGGAATGCTGCGATCGCCTTACCGAACTGCTTTCTTTCCTTCGTGTAAGCGATGGTGTTGTCCAGAGCACCCTCAGCGAGGCCGAGTGCCTGAGCAGCGATACCGATACGGCCGCCGTCCAGTGTGTGCATGGCGATCTTGAAGCCCTCGCCATCCTTACCCAGAAGGTTAGCCTTCGGGATGCGGCAATCCTGGAAAATGAGTTCGTAAGTGGATGATCCGCGGATACCCATCTTCTTCTCTTTTACGCCGAATGTAAATCCGGGTGTGCCCTTCTCCACGATGAATGCGGAGATGGTCTTCTTAGAACGACCCTTAGCGTCGGTTGTAACGCCTGTGATCGCGAAGATAACATAAACGTCAGCTTCCTTACCGTTGGTAATGAAGATCTTGGAGCCGTTCAGAACGTACTCGTCGCCGTCCAGAACTGCCTTCGTCTGCTGACCCTGTGCGTCTGTTCCGGCGCCCGGCTCAGTAAGACCGAAAGCACCGAGTTTCTCGCCCTTTGCCAGCGGAACCAGGTACTTCTGCTTCTGCTCTTCTGTACCGAATGTCAGGATCGGATCGCAGCACAGAGAAGTATGTGCAGAAACGATAACGCCTGTGGTGCCGCAAACCTTGGAAAGCTCCTCAACACACATAGCATAGGTCAAAATATCGCAACCCTGGCCGCCGTACTCCTTCGGGATCGGAATGCCCATGAAGCCGAGCTTTGCCATCTTTTCAACTGTTTCTCTGGGGAAGTTCTCTGTTTCATCAACTTCCTGAGCAAGAGGCTTAACCTCATTCTGTGCGAACTCCTTAAACAGGGTGCGCACCATCTCATGTTCTTTGCTCAATGTAAAATCCATGATTTTGTTTCCTCCGAAATAATCTATTTAATCTTACTTATTCGTGTAATCGTAGAAACCGATACCGGTCTTTCTTCCGAGCTTACCGCCGCGAACCATCTTCTTAAGAAGAGTGTGAGGACGATACTTGGAGTCGCCGGTCTCGCTGTAAAGAACGTTCATGATCGCAAGAACGATATCCAGACCTACCAGATCGCCGAGAGCCAACGGTCCCATCGGGTGGTTAGCGCCGAGCATCATAGCCTGGTCGATACCCTCAACACTTGCGATGCCTTCTGCATAGATACCGATCGCTTCATTGATCATCGGGATCAGGATACGGTTAACAACGAAGCCGGGAGCCTCAGCAACCTGAACCGGAGTCTTGCCGATCTCTTCGGAGATCGCCTTGATGCGGTCTACGGTAGCAGCCGGTGTGTTAAGTCCTGCGATAACTTCAACGAGCTTCATGCGGTCAGCAGGGTTGAAGAAGTGCATACCGATCACCGGATGCTTCAGGCCTGCGCCGATCTCGGTGATGGAAAGAGAGGAAGTGTTGGTAGCGAAGATAACATCTTCCTTTGTGCAGATCTCTTCGAGTTCTTTGAATGTCTGCTTCTTAATAGCCATATCTTCCAGAGCTGCCTCAACGATGAGGTCGCAATCTGTACAAATATCCTTCAGGCCGGTCGTAACCTTTGCCAGAATTGCATCTGCCTGCTCCTGTGTGATCTTCTCCTTCTTTACCAGGAATGCCATATTCTTAGCGATCTTAGCCTTTCCGCCGTCAGCGAACTCCTGCTTAATATCGCAAAGACAAACCTCGTAACCTTCTGTCATGGCAAATGCCTGAGCAATACCGGAACCCATTGTGCCGGCACCAATAACGCCTACCTTCATGATAGTACCTCCTAAATAAATTTATATATGTTTGGAAAAATCAAAATTACGCGTTCTTAAACGGCTCTTTGACTTTATCTTTATTCTTGTCGAGGAAGAATGCCATTCCGTAAACCTGATCCTGTGTCTGGAAGCAGTCGCCGAAAAGCTTCTCTTCGATCACGATCGCGTCGTCCATGTTTGCATCCAGGCCTTCGTTGATCGCCTTCTTGCAGTTGCGAACTGCGATCGGAGCGTTCTTCGCAATGGTAGCTGCCATCTTCTTCGCTGCTGCGAGGAGAACTTCCTGTGCACTCTTTACTACGTTACCCGCTTCGTCAACTTCTGCGGAGAATACCTCGTTTACGAGGCCAATGCGGTACGCTTCCGGAGCTTTGATGTTTCTTGCTGTGTAGATCAGCTGCTTCGCCATGCCTGCGCCTACCAGACGAGCCAGTCTCTGTGTGCCGCCGAAGCCCGGTGTGATGCCGAGGCCTACTTCCGGCTGACCGAATACTGCATTGTCCGAGCAGAGACGGATGTCACAGCTCATGGAGATCTCACAACCGCCGCCGAGTGCGAAGCCGTTTACGGCTGCGATCACGGGGATGGGGAATGTCTCGAGCTTGCGGAACACGTCGTTGCCCTTCTTACCGAATGCCTCGCCCTCTGCCTTCGTCAGAGTGCTCATCTCGCCGATATCCGCGCCGGCTACGAAAGACTTCTCGCCTGCGCCGGTCAGGATAAGGCAGCGAACCGTGCTGAGGTCTACCTGATCCAGTGTCTCATTCAGTTCGTCGAGAACCTGGCTGTTCAGCGCGTTCAGCGCCTTCGGGCGGTTGATGGTGATAACGCCAACACCACCTGCTGCTTCATAAAGAATATATTCCATTTTTGATCCTTTCTGGTACCGGGCGAACCTTTCAACGCCCCATACGCGTGAAATATGCTCTGAACTAGACACAGTGCGCGCCAAGTTCAGAAAAAATAAATCCATAAGCGGATTTGAAACGCAATTTCCGTTTTAACACGACACGAGGCAGAAAGCAAAAACTTGCCTTCCGCCCGGTCATTTTAAAAATATTCAGTTAATTAGTCTCTCTCAACGATCGTTGCGCAGCCCATTCCACCGCCGATGCAGAGGGTAGCGAGACCCTTCTTTGCATCCTTCTTCACCATCTCGTGAAGGAGTGTTACGAGGATACGAGCGCCTGAAGCACCAACCGGGTGACCCAACGCGATAGCGCCGCCGTTCGGGTTCAGCTGCTTATCAACGTCGATGCCCAGATCCTTGCCGACTGCAACGGACTGAGCGGCAAATGCCTCATTTGCCTCGATGATATCGAAATCTTCAATCTTGTAACCGCACTTAGCCATAGCCTTGCGGGTTGCAGGAACAGGACCTACGCCCATGATCGACGGATCAACGCCGCCCAGAGCGCCTGCTACGAAGTAAGCCATAGGTGTAACACCCAGCTCTTTCGCCTTCTCCTCGGTCATCAGGACGATCGCTGCAGCGCCGTCGTTGATACCGGAAGCATTACCTGCGGTAACTACGCCGTTCGGATTGATCGGGCGAAGCTTTGCAAGTCCTTCGATCGTGGAACCCGGACGCGGGCCTTCATCGACCTTGAACTCAACCATTTCTTTCTTCTTCTTAACCATAACCGGTACGATCTCATCGTCGAAAGCGCCGGTCTGCTGAGCCTTCTCGGCCTTCAGCTGGCTCTTGAGTGCGAACTCATCGAGCTCTTCACGGGTCAGGCCCCACTTCTCAGCTACATTATCTGCAGTCTGGATCATGTGGTATCCATTGAATGCATCCCACAGAGCGTCGTTAACCATGGTGTCGACCAAAGCACCCTGGCTCTGGCTCGGCCATGTCATTCTGTAACCGAAACGGCCGTTCGGGATCGCATACGGAGCCATGGACATGTTCTCCATACCACCTGCTACTACGATATCAGCATCGCCTGCCTGGATCATCTGAGCTGCCATGTTTACGCAGTTCAGACCGGAACCGCAAACTACGTTAACGGTTACGGCAGGAGTCTCCACAGGAAGACCTGCTTTGATGGATGCCTGACGAGCTACGTTCTGACCCAGACCAGCCTGGATTACGCAACCCATGTATACGTGATCAACTGCTTCCGCAGGAACACCGGCTCTTTTGATAGCTTCCTTGATAACGATAGCACCCAAATCCGCTGCGGGAGTTGTGCTAAGGGATCCGCCCATTGTGCCGATCGCCGTACGGCAAGCACCGGCAAGTACAATTCTCTTTGCCATTGAAATATCCTCCAAAGTGATGATTGTTAATTTTTTAACATATTTCAGGAACTATTATATCATAGTTTCACTGCCATTGCAAGTGCTTTTTTGCAAGCACTGTAAATGATCTTTTTCACAGTTCAGACCATGGACTCCTCGTCATTGACCGTGAGCCTCTGCATACGTCTGTAATGCAGCGTGTAATCGGATTCGCCTTCCTTACCCAGGGCCAGAAGACGGCCAGCCGAAACGATCAGCACGATGTTCGGAAGGAAATACGTAGCGAATAAAAGGATCCAATCCTGAATACCAGTGACGCTCATCTCAAACAGTCCTCCGCAGAGGCATGAGATCAAGATCGCGACCGCAGGTCCGAGCAATCCGCAGAACAGAGAAAAGCCCCAGCATTCCTTTGCCCATGCGATCAAGGAGAAAACGCCCGTCGCGATCAGCGCATAGCAAATATACAGTTCATAACGGAAGAAAGACGTTCTGAACCAATGTCCGTCAAACGCAATGCAGATGAAAGGAAAAAAGCCGATCAGAAGCAACAAGATGGTGGAGATAAGAACCAGCCTCTTGAGTATCTTCCTCTTCCGTCTCAACTTTTGCGTCCTATCTAAAGGCTGACAAGCCTCGCATATTTTATCATGGTAACCCATCGGGGCTCCGCAATTTGAACAATACTTCATGATCACGCCTCTTGCTCTTCTACGTTTTTCTGCTTACGGTTTTTCTTCCACAAGGCCAATGAGGACCATACCACTAGGCCTGCCGCGATCGGGACCACCCAGTATCCGATCATCCGAGCATGCCGATATGCATCATTATCACCCCAACCGAACCCGTACCAGGAGAACCAGTATCTATACTCAGATTTAAAAATCGTGTCCAGTGTTCGGGAAATAAAGTGACAGAGCCAAAAGAGTAATACGAAGCCGCCGCAGATCGCCGCCACCCCATGTTTCCTGTAGCAGTTAAGTACAAACGCCAAAAAGCCCAATGCAAAAACCGCATATCCTACATATCCTAATTCGATCAATGAGACCCAATACGCTGATGGTTCCCAAGGCATATTACCGTAAACCGGAAGGAAAACGGAAAACATCAGAAACAGCGCCGAGACGAGGGCGAACCGCACACCTGGCTGAGGCTTTGTCATGCTTTTCTCTCTATCAGCGACCGAATACTCTTCGTCTTTTTTGAAGAAAATCGAATCCATATCATCATCTCCTCTCTCATAATTCTTACTGCGCACATCTCTCCTCCCCAAAAGGGGATTCACACCTAGTATAATCATAATCTCCCGACGCCTTTTTGTCAATTTTCATTCACAAGAAGTAAGCATTTTCCGCGTTGAAACAGGTCGCCTGGGCCGCGGAAATGCTTGACGAACCCAAAACCCGCTTGTATAATGAAAAGTGCATTCATTTTCGGATGCAAAACCACGATTTAAAGGATGGCTAATACTATGAAAGCAATCATGCAGGGCAGAACACATACTTGCAACGAGCTTCGCATCGAAAACGTTGGCGAAGAGGTCCGGATCACAGGTTGGTTCGACAATCTTCGTAAGGTCAGCAAAAACCTCGGCTTCCTCATCCTTCGCGACTTCTACGGCGTAACGCAGGTCGTGATCGAGACAGAAGAGATGATGGACACCATCGATGCGGTAAATATCGAGTCGACCCTCGCCGTGACCGGCGTCGTTCGCGAACGTTCCAATAAGAACCCTTCGATCCCCACGGGTGACATCGAAGTCGTTCCCACCTCTATCGAAGTTCTCGGAAAATGCATTTACAACGAGCTTCCGTTCCAGATCAACTACTCCCGTGACGCGGATGAGAACGCGCGTCTGAAGTATCGTTACCTGGACCTCCGGAACCCGGCGGTAAAGGCGAACATCATCCTCCGCAGCAAGGTCGTAGCTGACCTGCGCGCCGGTATGATGGCCCACGACTTCATGGAGATCACCACTCCTATTCTGACCTGCTCGTCGCCGGAAGGCGCGCGCGACTACCTCGTGCCCGCCCGTAATCACCCCGGCAAATTCTACGCGCTGCCGCAGGCACCGCAGCAGTTCAAGCAGCTGCTCATGGCTTCCGGCTTCGACCGCTATTTCCAGATCGCTCCGTGCTTCCGTGATGAGGACGCGCGTGCGGACCGTTCCCCGGGCGAGTTCTACCAGCTCGACATGGAGATGGCATTTGCCGGACAGGAAGACGTATTCTCCATTCTGGAGGATGTGCTTCCGCCCATCTTCGCTAAATACGGCGTATATAAGACCGCATCCGCGGCACCGTTCACCCGCATTCCTTATCTGGAGGCGATGGACCGCTACGGCAGCGATAAGCCCGACCTTCGTATCGACCTGGTCGTAAGCGACGCTACCGCGGTTATGGCTGACTGTGGTTTCGGACCGTTTGAGGGCCAGACCGTTAAGGCCGTTGTCGTTTCCGGTTTCGATAAGACACGTAAGCAGATCGACGCGCTGTGCGCAGATGTCGAGGTTCAGTCCGGCCAGAAGGCTTTCTGGTTCCGCCTGGACGAAAACGGCGAGTTCGTCGGAGGCATCTCGAAGTTCCTGCAGGAGCGTAAGGCTGCTGTGATCGAGGCCCTGGGCCTGAAGCCCGGCGATTTCGTCGGTCTGACCGCAGGTAAGAAGCTCACTGCGCAGAAGACAGCCGGCGTGCTCCGCAAGCTCCTCGGCGCTCTGTGCCCCGAGCATATGAAGCAGGACTGCTACGAATTCTGCTGGATCGTTGATTTCCCGATGTACGAGATCGGTGAGGAGTCCGGCGAACTCGAGTTCTGCCACAATCCTTTCTCCATGCCGCAGGGCGGTATGAAGGCCCTCTGCGAGCAGGAGCCGCTCTCCATCCTCGCATACCAGTACGATCTGGTCTGCAACGGTGTCGAGCTTTCCTCCGGTGCCGTACGTAACCACGATCCCGAGATCATGATCAAGGCGTTCGAGCTCGTCGGCCTCGGCGAAGAGGACGTGAAAGCGAAATTCCCCGCGATGTACAATGCATTCTGCTACGGCGCTCCGCCTCACGCAGGCATTGCCCCCGGCGTCGACCGTATGGTCATGCTGATGGCCGGCGAGGACAGCATCCGCGAGATCATTCCGTTCCCGATGAATAAGACCGCACAGGATCTGATGATGGGCGCGCCCGCCGCTGTCGATCAGAAGCAGCTGGACGAAGTTCACATCCAGATCGTGATGCCGAAAGAAAAATAAAGCAAACAAAACGCCCTGCAGGCGGTTCGCCTGCAGGGCGTTTTATTATATCTGCTTTCGTACGATCGTGTACTCGTCGCCCTCCCGGTAGAACGGACAGACATAGTGGCTGTCCATCGCCATTCGGGCAATGTCATCCTCGTC
>JAFYZH010000074.1 GCA_017548765.1 Lachnospiraceae bacterium
CACTACGGGCAGGGCTTCATACATCGTTTCCAGCAACTCCGTGAGGAATTCTTTGTTCTCGATGTCATCGACCATAAGCATCTCTTTCGCGCCCTCGTAGGGCAGCTCAAGCTGCGCCTCGGGCATGAGTTTCGACGCGGCAGGGATGTTCTTCACGAGGAAGCGGTCGTCGTAGATGCCGCCGACGATCTTGCCGCGGTAATAGATGATATACTCGCCCATCATTGCCCGCCAGCCGATCTCGGGAACGCCGGTCAGCTGCTCCATTACAAAATCCAAATATTCTTTACTTGATGCCATAGGTGTCCTTTCGATATATCAATCCAATTTACTGCTTCACACTATCGGCCCGTGCGTATAAGGTTGTTCTTCCGGCTCCGATACGAATAAGCGTCCCATCTTCAACAAGTTTTTTTAAGGCGGCTTCAACAGAAGAACTACCCAAGCTGGGGCAAGATACCAATACTTCCTGCTTGGAAAATTTTCCGATCTTCTCGCTAACATATGCTCTTACTATGTCATACGATGTGCTTTTTGTTCCGGCCTTTTCTACAACTGTGATCCTTTCTTCAAACTCCCGATAGCAAGAAAGTATCACGCCAAGCATGTATTTTACAAACGGTTTCGGATCGTTCTTTCCTTCGTGCCATCCTATATCTGCCTTCTGTAGAGCATCATAGTAGGCATCCTTCGTATCTGCAATCGCTTTTTCTATGCTGATATACTGTCCCACAAGATAACCGCTTCTGTATAACAAAAGAAGTGTCAGAAGTCTGCTCATTCTTCCGTTTCCATCATTAAACGGATGAATACACAAAAAATCGAGTATAAAACACAGGATGAGGATCAAATCGTCTACCAATTCCTTATCCATGGCATACTGAAAGTTTTCACATATGCTGTTGATCGCATCCGGGGTTTCATAAGGTTCAAGCGGTTTAAAGAGCACGATCTTCTCTCCGTTTTCAAGAATCTTGTCTATTTCGTTGGATGTCGTTTTAAAACGCCCGCCATACGAATAGTTTGAATATCTCAGAAGATCCCTATGCATCTGAAGGATGTAATTGCTCCTGACCGGCAACATGTCATAATTCTCATGAACCAGATTCAGAACATTTCTATATCCCAAAATTTCTTCCTCGTCTCGGTTCTTAGGAGTAGTTTTATCAGCTACAAGTTGCTTTATTCGCGCTCCGGTAGTGACTATACCCTCGATCCGGTTGGATGCCTCAGTACTCTGTATCTTTGCAATTTCTATCAAGCGCCCCAACTCTACAGGTTTCTGTCTAAGGAAGAGCTCCTGTTTCCCTTTATATTCATGTATTTTTGAGACATATGAAACTATCTCGTTATCCCAGATCCGATCAGCCAGTTGTGAATAATCAAATTCTCTCATCAGTTTCCTACTCCTTTCTCTCAAACATCATTGTTTTCTCCCATATTATAGTCGGTTTTGGGAGAAAAATCAATAGTTTTGGGAGATAACCAGGCCGGGGTCATACATACCTCCATTAATCGAACAGGGTCATTTGCTCGTATTTCTCGGGGAAGATGTCCATGTACCGGAAGATCTCGTCCGGGCTGTCCATCATGCCGTTTTCGCGGCAAATGCGATGAAAAACGGTCATGAGTTCGCGGGTTCGCGGGCTCGACAGCTCATATGCGTTGCCATAGCGACGGATGTACTCTTCTTTCATTCCCGGGAAATGCCGATCCAGTGCGGCGTAGTAGTACTCGCGGTCGCCTTCGCGCAGGGTCAGGCCCATACCGAAGGCGATGACGCCCTTCACGCCGACACGGGCGCACTCGTTCAGGATGGCTGTGATATTTTCCTCGTTATCATTGATGAATGGCAGGATGGGCGTCAGCCAGACGACCGTCGGGATGCCTCTCTCCTGCATCTTCTCGAGCACCTCGATCCGCCGTTTCGTGTTGCAAACGTTCGGCTCCAGGATGCTGCATAATTTGTCATCGTATGTGGTGAGCGTGATCTGCACCACGGTTTTGGCGGTGCGATTGATCTCATCCAGAAGATCCAGGTCCTGCAGGATGCGGTCGGACTTCGTCTGCACCGCCACGCCGAAACCGTACTTCAGGATGATCTCGAGGGCGCGGTGCGTCAGGCGCAGATGCTCCTCACAATGCATGTACGGGTCCGACATGGCCCCCGTATAGATCATGCCCTTCGTGCGCTTTTTCTTCAGCGCCGCCTCGAGCAGTTCCGGCGCGTTCTGCTTCACCTCGATGTCCTCAAACGGATGCGTGAACTGGTAGCACCGGCTGCGACTGTCGCAGTAGATGCAACCGTGGCTGCACCCGCGATAGATATTCATTCCGAAATGCCCGCCGCTGCCGGACAGCAGTCCTTTCGCCTCCACAAAATGCATGGTGATACCTCCGTTGGGTAGTTATTGGTTCTGATTTGTTGCTTTTCCGGGCCGCCCCGGGCCTGATCTGGCCGGCGGCCGGGCCTGGGCTGTGAAAAGACCGATTTTATGCCTAAGGCGCTCAGTTCGTTGCTCCTTAGGCATAGATTTTTTCCAGCTCCTCAGGTGCAAAATCAAGATTTATGCCTAAAGCGATGGTTATGGTCAGCCTTAGTCACTTTTGAATTCATCCCGGGTTTTCCCGAA
>JAFYZH010000075.1 GCA_017548765.1 Lachnospiraceae bacterium
AGCAGCGGAGGTCCTTTGTTTGACGACCACGGATATGTCATCGGCGTGATCAGCGGAACCTATGACGGGGGACAGAATTTGAATCTTGCAGTTCCGATCGAGAATGTTTATAGATTGTTAGAAAGTGAAATGGAGGTTAAATAGCTATGAGTTCTAAGCGTACAAAAATTATTGTCGCATCGGCGATAGCTGCAGTAGCGATCATCAGTGTCGTTCTGATCATCGTACTTGGTAAGCAGAAACCGACCGAGGATCCGTCGGATCCTACGAACCCGTCATCTGCATCCGATGTGGCAAATGCAACTGAGGCGACGAAGCCGGATGAGCCCGGGACTGATGAAGGCGCATACGTCGTAAGCTTCGCATTGCCCGAATCGGCGACCGAACCGGATCGGGTGAATACCACCCTGCCGGAGCAGGTGAAGGTTAAGTCGGGCACGAAGGTCGGAGACCTGGATGAAGCGACTCGCGACAGCGCGATGTTCCTGTCGTGGACGTATGATGCCGCCGGAACACAGCGGGCGAACGCTGAGGATGAGATCACGAAGGATCTCACATTGTATCCTCGCTTCGTAGCGACTGAAGATATGTCGGGCGTGAAGGGTTACGACTATGTCACAAAGCAGGACGTTCCTACGAATTATCCCATCGAATTTGCTTCCTACGGTTTGACGAAGGAAGAGGTCCTGAAGAAGATCACTCTGGTAAATTCGAGCATGGCGGGCAGCACGGTAGAGTTCAACCTGCGCTCCCTGCGTGAGGAGGAAGAACTTGCGTGGCTTGAGGAACTGGGGCTGAATGAGGAGACTGCAAACGCAGTCTGGAATCTGGTCGAGAAGAGCGAGAGAGATGCCAAGAGGACCGCGGTAGAGATACTCGAGAATGGTGAGCCTCAGTCGCTGAAGGAACTTCTTACGGAGCTTTCAAATGATACGAGCAGATCTTATATCGATCTTCCGGAGGACGCCGTAAGCGTTATCCTGAATCATTTTAGTCTGGAGACCTATCTGGATAAAGATGATCAGAACTTCCTCGAACTGGACGACGATACGTATGAGTTACTCCAGACGCTGGGTATCGATTTTGCCACCACGACGGAGGCGGATCTCCTGGTGCGTTACGGCCTGTCGGAAGACGACAGCTTGGAGCGCGTTTGGCGTGAGGAGTTTCACCTTTCTGTAGAACAGGTCTTGATGTTGGAAGACCTCCTCTACGGTAACAAGACACTCCGTGAAGACCACTGGATCCTGACGCCTGCTCAGGGCGAATGGGAGACGGGAACTCTGTATACGGTAGGCATCAACGATACCGCAAAACTGCGTTTCGTATATGATGGCGCAGTCACCGCGGCAGAAGTGGTAAAATATAACATTACCATTCCGCATAAGGAAGTCAACAATATCAGCATTGACAGCCGCGTGATCCATGTGAATGCGACGCAGGTCGAAGGCGTTGAGTTCCGCGGCATCCTGAACGTTGAGACCGATGAAAACGGTGATGTGAAGGCTAACGAGAACACCGGCTCGGGCGTGATGACCTATAAGGGCGCTGAGAAATTCTCCGTGGGCAATGTGATCGCTGTCCATAAGGGCAGTTACGACGCGAAGACCGGTCTGGGTGACGGAGATGTTGCCTATGTCAAGATCACCGAAGTGAAGGCGGACGGCACGTATGCGTACGAATATGCCGGCCTAGAGAACATCCTGGCTCTGGATAACGTGATCCCGATCCGGGACGACGGTTCTGCAACAGGCACTGTAACCGTTGAGAACTCCAAACTGAATTTTGCAAACGAAGCATACCGCGCTTACGGCCTCGATGCGACGACCGTCATCAAGGTCGGCGATCTCATTGAGTTCTATACCGGTACCTTCGGCGGTGCCGATTATAAGGTGACGAAGTACGGAAAGATCACGGCGATCAGCGAAGACGAGCTTCCGGCAAACAACACAAACCATTCGACGACATTTAAGTATGAGACCATATCGGATGAGAAGTTAAACGGTACCGAAGTTATGCTGGAGACGAAACTTTCCGAAGTTGATATCGTGATGAACGAAGTTGACAGCAAGAAGATCGAGGAGCAGATGAAGCAGCAGATCGAGCAGAGTGGTATCGTCGACGAGACGACCGAGCTGTTCATGTCCCTTTTGACGGGAGATGAGATCGATTTTGCTTCTCTCGAGCATGGCGACGAGCTGAAGAACATGATCATCAAGACCAACGGACAGGATATGACACTGGAGGATATCCGCCTGTTGGCTGACGACGCGAGTGTGGTAACTGTCAGTGATATTTCCTTTAGCTTTACGTTGGACTACAAACTGTCCCATTTTAAGGATAAGAAGGGCCTCCGCGCGGAAGCGGCAGTAACGCTTACCATTTCTGTTAAGATCGGCGATGCAGGAACCCTGGATATCCAACCTGCCATCGTCCTGGAACAGGAAGTCCTTCTGACACCTTCCGTAAAGGTGAAGAGAAACGTATATCATGGCCGTACCTCCAGTCTTTACATCGACGCAGGCCTGGATGCCGGCACCTATACCGGCTTCGGCGTTGTTGTTACCGCGCAGACGAAAAACGCTCCGAACCCGAAGGCGGGTCAGGACTGGAATGAAATGGTCGGCGGCTTCCTGGATAACGGCGACCCGAATGCTCTGAAAGACCGTACGGCTGCAGCCCAGTTACTCATCAAGGGCGGAGACCTCCTGAAGAAGTCCAGCGATAAAGAGAAGAATAAAGAAAACGGCCATGGCTGGAGCACTAGTAATAACAATGACAACGGAAGCAAGAAACCTCAGAGCCAGGAGTTCACGTCTCCGGGCGTCGGCGGCGACCTGCCCACAAAGTATTCGAGAATGCTGTCGAATGACGCAAAGTATATCAAACTCGTGGATGTGGACATGGGAAGCTTTGATATTC
>JAFYZH010000076.1 GCA_017548765.1 Lachnospiraceae bacterium
AGCAGCGGAGGTCCTTTGTTTGACGACCACGGATATGTCATCGGCGTGATCAGCGGAACCTATGACGGGGGACAGAATTTGAATCTTGCAGTTCCGATCGAGAATGTTTATAGATTGTTAGAAAGTGAAATGGAGGTTAAACCGCTATGAGTTCTAAGCGTACAAAAATTATTGTCGCATCGGCGATAGCTGCGGTAGCGATCATCAGTGTCGTTCTGATCATCGTATTTGGTAAGCAGAAATCGACCGTGGATCCGACGGATCCTGCGAACCCGTCCAGTTCATCCGATGTGGCAAATGCAACAGAGGCTACAAATCCGGAGGGCCCCGGGGGCGAAGAAGGCGCGTATGTCGTTAGTTTTGCATTGCCCGAGTCGGCGACCGAGCCGGATCGGAACAGCACTTCCCTGCCGGAGCAGGTGAAGGTAGCGGAGGGCACGAAGATCGGAGATTTGATGCCCGCGAGCCGCGACAGAGCGATGTTCCTGTCCTGGACGTATGACGCCGAGGGTAAACAGCGTGCGAACGCTGAGGATGAGATCACGAAAGATCTCACCCTCTATCCGGCATTTGCCGCGACCAACGATATGATGGGCGTGAAGGCAAATACCTATGTAGCGAAGCAGGACGTTCCTTCGGATTTTTCGATCGAGCTGGTTTCTTACGGATTGACGAAGGAAGAGGTCATGAAGAGGCTCTCCCTGGTGAATTCGAGTATGGCGGGCCGGGTCGTCGAATACAACTTGCGTTCTCTGCGTGAGGAAGAAGAACTTAAGTGGCTGCAGGAACTGGGCCTGAATGAAGAGACTGCAAAGGCGGTCTGGGCCCTGGCAGAGAAGAGCGAGAGTGACTCCAAAAAGACTTCCACCGAAGCTGACGAGAACGGCGAAGCGAAGTCACTGAAGGAGTTTCTGACCGAGCTGTCAAAGGATAAGAGCAAGTCTTATATCGACCTTCCGGAGGATGCGATAAATATCATCCTGAACCATTACGGTCTGGAAACTTACATCGATAAGGATTCTCAGCAATTCCTGGAGCTGGACGACGCGACGTATGAGTTGCTTCGTACCATGGATATCGATTTTACGACCACGACGGAAGAGGAACTTCTGGAGCGCTATGGCCTGTCGGCAGACGACAGCCTGGAGCGCGTATGGCGTGAGGAGTTTAAATTATCGGTGGACCAGGTGTTGCTCCTGGAGGACCTGCTGTACGGTAAGAAGGAGATCCGTGGCGATCACTGGATCCTGACATCCGCAGAAGGTGCCTGGGAGACCGGTACCCTGTATTCGGTGGGTATCAATGATACATCGAAACTGCGTTTCATGTTTGATGGCCAGGCTACAGCAGCCGAAGTTATTGAATATAACTTTACCACTCCGGTAAAGGAAGTTAACAATATCACCATCGACAGCCGTGTGATCCACGTACCCGCGACCGATGTTGAGGGCGTTGAGTTCCGTGGCGTCCTGAATGTCGAGACCGACGAGAACGGGAATGTGAAGGCCAATGAGAACACCGGTAAGGGTGTTATGACCTATAAGGGCGCAGAGAAGCTCGGCGTGGGCAATGTAGTTGCGGTCCATAAGGGTAACTACGATCCGAAGACCGGCCTTAAGTTCGGCGAAGGTGATGTTGCTTATGTTAAGATCCTGGAGGTAAAGGACGATAAGACCTTTGCATACGAATATGCCGGCCTGGAAAACATTCTGGCTACGGAAAATGTGATCCCGATCCGTGACAGCGGCTCCAAAAACGGAACCGTTACGGTCGAGAGCGCCCAGCTGGATTTTGCAAAAGATGTATATCGCGAATATGGCCTCGATGCGACTACGATCATTAAGGTCGGAGACCTCATTGAGTTCTATACAGGATCCTTCGGCGGCGCGGACTATAAGGTGACCGGATACGGAAAGATCACGGGCATCGCTGAGGACGAACTTGCGGCAAACGACGCGAAGCATCATACGACCTTTACCTATGAAACGGTTTCCGAGGATAAACTGAGCGGAACCGAAGTCATGCTCGAGACGAAGCTTCCCGAAGTGGATATGGTCATGAACGAGCTCGACAGCAAGCGGATCGAAGAGCAGATGAAGCATCAGATCGAGGAGAGCGGTATCGTTGATGAGACGACTGAACTGTTCATGTCTCTTCTGACCGGCAATGAGTTGGATTTTGCTTCTCTGGAGCATGGCGATGAACTGAAGAACATGATCATCCGCACCAACGGTCAGGACATGACGCTCGAGGACATCCGTCTTTTGGCAGACGATGCGAGCGTGGTTACCGTCAGTGATATCGCTTTTAGCTGTACGCTGGACTATAAACTGACCCATTTCAAGGATAAGAAGGGCCTGCGTGCAGAGGCGGCAGTGAGTCTGACGATCTCCGTTAAGATCGGAGATGCGGGCACTCTGGATATCCAGCCTATGATCGTCCTGGAGCAGGAAGTTCTGCTGACACCTTCTGTAAGAGTAAAGAGAAATGTATACAGAGGCCGTACTTCCAGCCTGTACATCGAAGCCGGCCTGGATGCCGGAACCTATACCGGTTTTGGCGTTATTGTTACTGCACAGACGAAAAACTCTCCGAACCCGAAGGCAGGTGAGGACTGGAACCAGATGGTCGGCGGCTTCTTGGATAACGGTGATCCCAACGCTCTGAAAGACCGTACACAAGCAGCTACACTACTCATCAAGGGCGGAGATCTCCTGAAGAAGTCCAGCGATAAAGAGAAGAATAAAGAAAACGGCCATGGCTGGAGCACTAGTAATAACAATGACGACGGAAGCAAGAAACCTCAGAGCCAGGAGTTCACGTCTCCGGGCGTCGGCGGCGACCTGCCCACAAAGTATTCGAGAATGCTGTCGAATGACGCAAAGTATATCAAACTCGTGGATGTGGACATGGGAAGCTTTGATATTC
>JAFYZH010000077.1 GCA_017548765.1 Lachnospiraceae bacterium
CCGGCTCCGAGTTTCGTTACCAGATCGTCTGCAAACAATGCGCTGAGCTGTACATATACATCTTTGTTATTCAAACGACCTATCTTGATCCACTTATCCATGGCATCCTCCATGTTGTGAGCCATCGTATACGGCATGATCTCATAGGTGTCGTTATTCTCGGAAAACTTAACGCTACTGTCCGAAACGAACATTCCGGCATACTGTCCGGCTACCTGGAAAGACATCTCCGTAGTCCTGTTCGGATTGATCAGGATGCCTACCAGAGATTTGCCGCTCTGTGTGTAGGACCAGTCGTTGTTGATCGGGATAGTCTGGTTCGTTCTGGAGAAAAGGATGGTCGTATTCTCACCCTCCAGCCCCTGACCATTCATGACCGTATTCGGGTCGATCCAGTGAGATGCATCCTGCTGTCCGTGATCCTTCGCATATTTATATCCGAAGTGATCAAAAGTCATTTGCTGATCACCAACGCGCGCCGTAACCTGCTTATCCGCTGCTAACACTTCTTCCATTTGCAGATGGTTTACTTTATTCGCCAACGATGCGTTATTTCTGGACTCCCAGTCACTCGGGATAACGCTGCCGCCGTTCTTCGTGATGCCGTCCTTAATGTAGAGGTTTGTCACACTCGGGGAGATCTTGAGGATCGACGTGCTGTCCTGTAAGGTGACCTTACCGTTGATGATAACGGTCGCGTTTCCGCCGGAAGTATCGGAAAATGAAAGCGTGTTGCCCTTTCCGATGTATACGTCGCCGTCAATGGTGATCGTATTTCCCGTAAAGATGATCTCGGCGTTCTTCGTACAAGTTATGTTGATCGCCGGTGTAAAACTGTTTTCCGCCTTAGCGTACACGTTTCCGTGTATCGTAACTTTCTTAACATTCGACCCGGAGAAATTCATACCGTTCATCGCGATGAAACTGTAGTCCATCAGTTTTGCTTTCTTCTGAACCTTCGGAAAATCCATGATGATATCGGTCGTGAGGTGGGTCTTCATTCCGTTCTCTGTGTAAACGATGTCGACATTTTCCAGTTTCACCTTCGTGGAGTCGTAGGAAAGATTTGCCGATGATGCATTGATCGTTACACGTCCGCCGCCGTCGGCTGCTGCCGCGTTGTAGCTGGTGAAGAACTTGTTGAAGTTGTTTGAGTTCATCAAATACTGATACGCCGTCAACGCCTTATCTGTCGATCCCTGAACCGCCGCCTGGACTTCGTTTCGAAGATCCACGCGGATCTTTTCCAGTGCCAGCTCGGTCTTATATGTGTTCTGTTTCGACTTATAGTTGTTCAAGCGCATTCGGTAGTTCATGGATGCCATTGTAAGCAAGGACGACGCCATAATCATGATAATGAGAATGGTCAATATAACTGTGATCATGGCTGCGCCGCGGTCATCCATATGTTTGCTATGATATGAGTTCCAATGTTTTCTCATCGGGCGTCCTCCTTTCTACTTATTTCTGACCGCTCCGGTCAGTGTTACCAATCGCGCCGACTCTGAAAGGAAATCGGTCTCACCGCGATAGATGTCGGCCTTAACATGATACAAAAAATAGGTCTTTCCGTTCTCTTCCGGTGTAAAATCCAGTACGATGTGATACTTGCGGCCGGAATAACTTACATTCAGAAGATAGTATATGGTACGTGTACCGGAAGTAAGCTTACGTAAAGCGTTTCCGGATACCGGTGCCGATGCCGGCGGTGCCGTCACAGACATGCACGCGACCGGTGAAAACTCCTGCGAGCTGAGAAGATGAAAACCGTTTACCGGATTATTCATCTGCGCCTCGATGCTCTCGAACGTGTCCGCTGTCATCCGCTCCATCAGGTTCTGACCCAGGTCGGTGCCCTTTAGGACATCCCTTGACTTTGCGTTCAACCTGCCGGACATTACGATGGTCTGGAACAGCGGGACCAGTGCGAGTGCAAGGATGGTAACCGCGATCAGAAGCTCGATCAATGTAAAGCCGGCGTTCTTATTCTGTTTTTTCTCCATGCACTCACCTCCTCTCCCGTGATCGCCTGGTTCATTTCATTTAATCAGCTGCCTTCGTCTCTTCTACTCCGGTTCCGGAACGGAAGATGTCGAATACTCCGTGATCCATGTTGGGGATCTCGAGCGGCACATATTCGCCGCCGTTATTAGTCATCGTGTAACGGTTCAATGTGATCGTACCGGAAATGGTGTATCCCTTCTCCTTACGAAGCTTTATAGCCTCTTCTTTCTCGGCTTCTTCTTCCGGGGAAAGTTTTACATCCTCGATCAGATTACCCGAAGGGTCGAATGCGAGAACATCATCCGGATTGTCGACCTTTATCGTGAAGGACTCGATATTCTGCAGTTCTTTTGAATTGTAGAGAGCCTTCAGCAGGTTCTTAAGTCCGTTGTAATGAGTCGCATATTTGAATTCCATCGAATTATTCTGCGCCATCATCGAAAATCTGGATGCTTCGCCGGTTCCTGCTACTACATAGACAACGGAAGGATCCGTCATCTTCAGTTCGGTTATCAGCACTTCCTGTGTGTTCAACAGTTCTTTCACATACATGATCGTGTCTTCGTGACTGATCTCCGGCTGAAACGATTTTGCGATCTGATCGATCTCTTCTTCGTACTCTTTGATCCGCTTTTCCATCGCGGGCTGCTGTGCCTTCTTCGATTTCAGATCATCGACCGTGATCTGCAATGCGTCCGATTGCTGATCTCTCGAGTCGGCGTCTTCCATCTTCGCCTTGAAGTAGAACTGGTAAGCGACAAATGCAAGGGCAATGCCTGCGAGATATAAAATTACGGATAGATCCCGTTTTGTGATTTTCATAGCAAAGCCCCCTTTCTACTTAGCCTGTTCGATCTCCTGCATGGTCTTGTACATGCCGGAGACGTTGAATGTGTAGATCTTATTCTTGGTTTCTTCTTGAATTTCACGGGTCGATATGGTGCCGCTGCCCCTATATTCTTTAACCCAATCTTCAAATTCGCTTTCCGCCATGGTTCCGATCAGTTCATCGTCCTCATAGACTTCAAAGCGTCTCTTCTGCAGTGTGTCGTCCTCTTCTTTGATGTTGTAGGTAACACCGCTCTGCAGGTACTTCGACTGACGAAGCTGCGCCAAAACTTCGGCTGCGCTGGTCCAGTCGCTGGTCGTCATGTTCATCGTAAATCCGTTCGCGCTGATCGTCATATCCTGGATGCGGATATCCGACGGCATGTTCTGCTCGAGTTCCTCCATGAAAGCTACGAAGTACTGGTTCGGGTTCTGCGTATACTCTTTCAGCATGAGCATCGCATCACGCACGCCCTTGTAATCCGCCTCTTTCTGGATGACGATCTCGATCGGCTTCAGCGCGTCCGCTTCAGCGGTCAATTCATCAAAACGGGTTTGCGCCGTCCGTTCACGGATGTTTCCGTAGATGATCAGGCCGGCTGCAGCAACTGCACCGATGATCGCGACACTGATCGGTAATGCCATCGAAGTCCGGCGTACCTTCTTCTTCTGGAAGTAGTCGCTCATCAGGTTGGTCGGCCGCATCGCGCCGCAGACCAAAAGGACCATCGCCGCGAAGGAATTGAGTTCGCTGTAACGTGTGAATTCGACCTTCGGCAGAGAGTTGATCTTACGGGTCTTGATACCGAGTTCAAACTCGATCAATCCGTCGATACCCTTTATCTCGGTGCCGATACCGCTTAAGTATACCGAGTCGAGAACGACATCGGGGTTCTTCGAACGGTAGTAGTCGATGATACGTAAGAGCTGTCCCAGATAATGGGCGAATGCTCTCGTGATATATACCTTCTGGAACGCGCGTCTGGTAAAGTCGTCGCGTACCTGATTGTATTTCTCATTTGCCTCGGCGATATCATCCTCACTCGGAAGGACCGTATTCACTACATCGTCGCGGATCAGCTTCTGCAGAGTGTCCATCCGGTTGAAATCATCGTCCGGAAGGTCCTCAAACTCCTGCATCGCGTCGACCGCCAACATAGCGCCTGCGGAAACGTGCCGTTGCAGGTCCATAACGCCGTCCTTGAATACGGTGACTACGGATCCTGCCTCACCCATGTGGATGGACAATGCCACGCCTTCGGGCTTGATCTGGTTGATCATTTCGATGATGCTGTTACCGGTGTACTCGATGCACTCCAGTGTCATGTTCATGAACTTCGCCAGATCGTAGTAGCCTTCGAGGAGTCCCAGCGGAACCGCCAGGAACAAAAGTTTCATTCTCTTTACCTTTGTTTCATCGGTGAATACATCCAGAAGCTTATAGGTCAGATGATAATCCTGAACCTTAACCGGAAGGTAATCTGCTGCATTCGCCTGCAGCATGTTGATGATCTTATCCTTACTTACGTAGGGAAGCACGACCTCACGGGTTACGATCCTGGTGGATGAAATGGTAAACATGACTCTCTTTAACTTGATCTGCTGTTCCGACACATAGTGCAACAATGTGTCCGCCATATCGCCCGGCTGATCGATCTGGCCGTCATTGACCAGCCCCGGAGGGGTCTCGAATACACAGTTGTTTTCCACGTGATTGTGGTTCTTTTTATAATCGACCTCACACATTCGAGTGAGTATGCGGCCGATCTCGATATTAAGTACCTTGCTCATAAAACAATCCCTCCGATCGTTTATTTTCATTCGAATCAATCATATTGATTGTTCTATTATTATACCTTACAATACGGATTCTTGCAACAACAATTCCGAAAATATAATAGAAATTTTAGAATTGGGCTCTCAATTTAAGACGAATTGTATATTGATTTTGTAAAATTGACAAACATGTCTGTATATGTATTATAAATTTTGATGAACGTTCATAAAAAAGCAGGCCGTCGGGGCGTTTTTCCGCCCCGGCGGCCTGGCACTTTTTATACGATCCTTTCGTGCCTCAGTGCGGTAGCGGACTATCCGCGCTCACCTCACCGGCCAGGATCTTTTTATAGTCTTCGTAGTTCTTCCGAAGCAGGTTCGGCGTATCGAGTTCATACGGGCAATGCTTCGTGCACGCCTTGCAGTTCAGGCAGTTTTCGATCTTCTTCATCTCCTGCTGCCAATGCTCGTTCAGCCAGTTCTGCGACGGTGCGCGCCGCACCATCAGCGACATACGTGCGCAGTTATTGATCGCGATGCCCGCCGGACACGGCATGCAGTAACCGCAGCCGCGGCAGAAATCACCGGAGAGTTCCTCTTTCTCCTGCTCGATAAATGCCCGGATCTCTTCGGTCATCGTGGGAGCATCCTCCATGTAGGAGAGCCACTCCTCCAGTTCATTCATGCGCTGCACGCCCCAGATCGGCACAACATTATCATAATCCGTCATAAAGGCAAAAGCCGCGTCCGAACGATGGATCAGGCCGCCGGCCAGACCCTTCATGGCGATAAAGCCCATGTTGTGCTCCTTACAGCTCTGCACGAGGCGGATATCACGCTCGGAAGCCAGATAGGAAAACGGGAACTGCAGCGTCTCATACAGGCCGGACCGGGCGATCTCTTCAGCTACGCCGATCTTATGCGCCGTGATGCCGATGTGGCGGATCAAGCCCTGCGCCTTCGCAGCGCTTAGCGCCTCATACATCCCCGTGCCGTCGCCCGGTCGGTAGCATTTCGCCGCCATGTGTAGCTGATAGATATCGATGTAGTCGGTCCGCAGGTTCCGAAGCGATGTGTGCAGATGCTCCCAAAAGCCCTCCGGCGTCGTGGCCCCGGTCTTCGTCGCGATGATGATGTTCTCGCGGATGCCCATATCGCCGAATGCTTCGCCGATCTTCTCCTCGCTGTCGCTGTATGCGCGCGCGGTGTCGAAGAACCGCATGCCGCCTTCGTATGCACGGCGCAGGATCCGCACCGCTTCTTCCATGTTATCTCTTTGTATGGGCAATGCACCGAACCCGTTCTGTACGACGGTGATCCCGGTACTTCCCAGTGTGACCGTTCTCGCTCTCATAAACCCTCCATAACTCCATGCTAACATTTACCGTCAGCTGCGCCCGCAGGTCCTCAATCCTCGCAGGCTTCGATGTAATACGCCACCGCTTCCGGTGAGCCCCCATCCTCCGTGACAACGACACGAAGCACTTTTTCATCGAGGGAATAGCCTTCCGGAGCGCCGCCCTCCTTCAGATAGAACGTCTTCGAAGGATCCGCCCCGCTCGCAGCATTGGCCTCGTCAGCCGTTGCGGAAACGTCCAGAACGACCTCGCCGCCTTCGGAATCCACCGAAAGTACCGGGGCTCCGAGGAGCTTTCCGCCCGCCATCGCGCTCTCCGGATAAACATCGATGGTGAGCTCAGGGTCTGTGCCCGTGATCGCCAGATGTCCCACGCCTTCCACTACCGGAGGCTTCGACTGCTCAAACGCATCGATCATCTCGAAATTCGGGTTCGTCGTCGCCGTTCCCTGGGCGAACATCGCCGTACGGTCCTTCTCGATCATCTGCGCCGCGCTCAGGCTGTTTTCGTTCGCGATCGCAACGCCGTTTGTATCGTTCACGCAGTCGGCGTACGAAGGATAGTAGGTCGCAGAGAGGATCTGCGTGTTCGCATACGGATCGGCGGAACCTGCCAGCATCAGTTTCCAAACGCCGGGACGCGCGGTCCCGTAGACCGATGACTCTTCATGGATATATACGGCCAATGTCGACCCCGCGTACGGAAGTCCGGTAAACAGATCTGCAGTCCTTCCGCGTGGTGTGTCAATGATATGGTTTTGCAGGAGAACGTCGGTCAGGCCTCCTGCATTGATACCGAAGCCTAAGGTTACAGCGGTCTTCCCGCCGCCCAGACCGGGAACCGAACAGCCTGCGGATGAATAACCCGCTGCCGGCCCGGTGAACGAAGTCGTTCCGTCGACCGTAAACTGCTGCGCCGTGAGGCCATAGTAATAGTCGGATGCCCAGTTCTTAAAGTACACAACATAGGCAGTCGTATTCGTCGCATTATAACCGACGCTGCTGTTTGTATAAGTGACGCCGAAAC
>JAFYZH010000078.1 GCA_017548765.1 Lachnospiraceae bacterium
CTGGCTGATCCTGCGAGGCATCAAGACACTTCCCATACGTTTGGAAAAGGCACAGAAAAACGCACAGGCCATCGTGTCCTGGTTGCAAAAGAATCCGAAGGTCACCAAAGTGTTTTATCCCGGAATTCCCGGAACGGATGCCTATGAAGTCTGTAAAAGCCAGGCGAGCGGCTTCGGGTCCATGTTGACCTTTGAGGTGGAGAGTAAAGAGTTGGCGCTTCACATTTTGAAGCAGACAAAACTGATCCCGTTTGCTGAGAGCCTCGGAGGAACGGAGACACTGCTTACTTATCCGGTAACGCAGACACATGCGGATGTCCCTGAAGAAGAGAGGCTTGCAAACGGTATTACGGACCGAGTTCTCCGGTTATCGACCGGCATCGAAGATGAGAAGGATCTTATCGCGGACCTGGAGCAGGCGTTCCGTTCGTTTGAAGCATAGAGGAGGCGAGGTTTCATGGCACTTACACAAGAATTGAAAGAGCATAATCTCAACTTCGATGAAGTGATCGATCGCAGAGATACCGACAGTTTGAAATATGATTTTGCCGTCCGCCGCGGTAAACCGGCGGATGTGCTTCCTTTTTGGGTCGCCGACATGGACTTCCGTACCTCGAGCATAGTTTTGGATGCTCTGGAGGAGCGTGCGCGGCACGGCATCTTCGGATACACAGAGCCTCGTGAAGATTACACGGAGGCGCTGGCTCTCTGGATGAAAAAACATCACGACCTGGACATCGCCCCGGAATGGGTGCTGAAAACCCCCGGTGTCGTGTTCGCATTGGCCGCAGCCGTCCGTGCCTATACCAGTGAAGGTGACAGCGTTCTGCTTCAGCTTCCCGTCTATTATCCGATGATGGAAGTTATCCTGGACAATAAGCGGAAACTGGTCAGCAACGATCTGGTATTGGTCGACGGGCATTATGAGATCGACTTTGAAGGTCTCGAAAAAAAGATCGTCGATAACCAGGTAAAACTGTTTCTGCTGTGCAGCCCGCACAACCCGGTGGGGCGTGTTTGGAAGCGCGAGGAATTACAGCGCGTGGTCGACATTTGCCTCGAACACGACGTGCTCCTGGTCAGTGATGAGATCCACGAGGATTTCGTTTATCCGGGGCATAAGCACATCTCGCTGTTTAACGTGGATGAAAGAGTGAAGAAGATCGGTATCACCTGTACATCGGTCAGCAAAACGTTTAATCTGGCCGGACTGCAGATCTCAAATATCCTGATCCCGAACCGTGATCTCAGACATAAGTTCCGGAAGCAGATCGATGCAGCCGGCTACAGCCAGTTGAATACCTTCGGTGTCGTTGCCACTAAGGTGGCCTATCGTTACGGCGAAGAGTGGTACCAGGGTGTAACCAAATATATTTATGAGAACTTGAAGTTTTTAAAAGATTTTGTGAAAGACAGGATCCCGCAGATCCGTGTGATCGAGCCGGAAGGGACCTACCTGGTGTGGCTGGATTTTCGCGGGCTTTCGCTTAGCGAGAGGGAATTACAGGACCTTATCGTAAATAAAGCGAAGTTATGGCTGGATGATGGTTATATCTTCGGAAAGCAGGGAGCCGGTTTTCAGCGGATCAATCTGGCAACACCGCGGAGCGTTTTGAAGGAAGCTCTGGAGCGGATCGAAAGAGTCATTCATGAAGAACTGAAATAAATAGACTATCTATCGAAAAGGAGAATAGGGACATGAGCAATAGTTGCAGTTTAGAGTTTCATAGAAAAGCAAGTGTAAAGACGGATTATACGGATGAACTGGCGGAGCAGTTCGCGGCAGAGGTCGGCGGACTGGCTCCCAGACCGAACGAGCAGAAGGACGAGACGAATGAGAGAGGCGTGTTCGTAAGACAGCCGAACTCGTTTATCGTCCCGTTCGGGGAGAAGGAAGGAGAGCATAAGGCGGAGGCGAATCGCTTCGCGATCTACTGGGCACATGGCTGCAACTGGTCGAATCGTCCCGTGATCGCCAGAGACCTGTTGGGACTTCAGGATGTCATCGCGGATCAGACCACGAGTCATTCCGGCGAGACTAACAAGTACGGACATGGATTTGCCGATCAGAAGGATTTCAAGGATCCGATCACAGGCGTGCATTTCCTGTCTGAGTTTTATAAGAATGCGAACCCGGAATACAAGGGACGCGCGACAACGCCTACATTTGTCGACGTGATCGAAAAGAAGGCGGTCAATAATGACTATCATCGTTTGTCAAACTATATTGAGGTTCAGTTCCGTAAGTTCCAGCCTGTGGATGCACCGGACCTGTATCCGAAAAAATACCGCAAAGAGATCGATGAGTTCAATGACTGGCTCTTTCCGCATATCAACAACGGCCATTACCGGATGGCGTTTGGCGTTTCGTGGGAGGCATATAACGAGGCCTATGATGATTTCTTTGATTCTCTTGAGAAACTGGATCAGAGACTGGCGACGAACCGTTTCATCTTCGGAGATTACATTACGGATTCCGATATCCGCGCTTATGTATCGCTGGTGCGTTGGGAGATCGGATATTTCCGCTCCATTGGCCCTATGAAGAAGAGGATCACTGAGTATAAGAACATCTGGGGTTACTTAAAAGAACTGTATTCTATCCCGACATTTGCCAAATATACCTTCTTCCGTGAAGGACGAGGCATAGGTGACCAGGGCGGTTTCTTTAAGGGCTATGAGCAGCGCATCGTTCCGTTGATCCCGTTTGAGGAGATCTGGAAGACGGACCACGAACGCGCAAAGCTCTCCGCAGACCCGGAGAACCTGTTCCTGAAGCATCCGAAGGGCGAGACGCCGGAGGATTATCAGTCCGAGATCTCAACGACGATCTGGAATTCACCCTCCTGGGATGACCGTGAACCCACAAATTTCAGACCTGAATTTGACGTTACGGTCAACCCGCTGAAAGGTCTGTTAAAGAACGAGTAAAAAAATTTGAAAAAATCTACAAAACCTATTGACATAGTAGGTAAATGGTGATATGATACGCCTATCAACCGAAAGGAAGCCAAAAAGCTATGAGCATTTTCACAGTAACATCAAAGTTTTATATGGTATGCGGCTGTCGAATGTATCGTCACGGGGCAGAAAGATTGACTGTTCATGACGGCTTGTTTGGCTGCGCATGATTTATGGTATCGGATCATAAATAGTCAATGAACTGCCCACGGTTTTCCCTGGGCAGTTTTTGATGGGGTTGATAGGAGGTGATCGTATTGGCGCTGATCGAGTTACATGGCGTAAGCAAGACCTATAAACAACCGGAAGGCAGCGTTCACGCGCTGAAAAATGTCGATCTGCAGATCGAGAAATCGGATATTTTCGGGATCATCGGAATGTCCGGAGCCGGAAAGAGTACCTTGGTACGGTGCTTGAATTTTCTGGAACGGCCTACGGAGGGTGAGATCTTGATCGATGGTAAAAACCTCGCAGATCTCTCCGAGAAAGAGCTCCGGAAGCAACGAAGCGAAACCGGAATGATCTTCCAGCATTTTAACCTGCTGATGCAGAAGAATGTGATCAGTAATGTATGCTTTCCGCTCAGACTTCTGAAAGTCAAAAGGAAAGAGGCAGAGCAAAGGGCTTTAGATCTTTTGAAACTGGTCGGCCTGGAGGATAAGGCAAAAGCGTATCCGGCACAGCTTTCCGGCGGACAGAAACAGAGAGTAGCGATCGCGAGAGCATTGGCCTCATCACCGAAGATCCTGCTATGTGATGAAGCCACGAGCGCACTGGATCCGCAAACCACCGAGTCCATTCTGCAGCTACTAAAGGAGATCAACCGGGAGATGGGCATCACGATCGTGATCATCACTCACCAGATGAGCGTGGTCCAGGAGGCCTGCAACAAGGTAGCCATCATTGAGGACGGACAGGTAGCCGAAACCGGCGAGGTGGAGAAGATCTTCAACGCACCGCAATCGAAGGCGGGCAGAAGATTGATCTACGGGGAAGGTTCCGAGGCCATTCGCAAAATGGAGAGTTCGAACAAAATGTCCGTAGGGAAGAAGGTACGCATCGTATTTACCCGGAATTCCTCCTTTGAGCCGGTGATCGCAAACATGATCCTGCATTTCCGGACGCCGGTCAACATTTTACGGGCCAATACGGGCAATATCGGCGGGGTCGCCAAAGGAGATATGATCCTGGGACTTCCGGAGGATATCCGGCTGCAAGAGGAAATGGAACAGTATCTGCAGGACCACGGACTTGAGGTACAGGAGGTAGAGAAAGATGTTTGAACTCCAGACTATCAATATGCTTTTGGAGGGGATTAGGGATACTGTTTATATGACTCTTACTTCCACCCTGGCCGGATACGCACTGGGACTTCCGATCGGAGTGATCCTGGCCGTTACCGATAAAGACGGGATACGACCGAACCGGATCATATACCGTATTCTGGATGTGATCTCTAACATTTTGCGGAGTATACCGTTCCTGATCTTGCTGATCGTTCTGATCCCTTTCACCAGATTCGTGGTCGGAAAGAGCTATGGTTCTTCCGCGACGGTGGTTCCCCTGGTGATCTGCGCGGCTCCTTATATCGGCCGACTGGTCGAGTCTTCCCTGAAGGAGGTAGATAAAGGAGTGATCGAAGCGGCTCGCTCCATGGGCGCATCCGACCTGGACATCATTTTCCGGGTAATGCTGGTGGAAGCCAGGACCTCACTCGTCACCGGAGCGACAATCGCTCTGGGAACGATCTTAGGGTATTCCGCCATGGCGGGTACCGTGGGCGGCGGAGGATTGGGAGACATTGCCGTCCGTTACGGATACTACAGGTATCAAACCGACATTATGGTCGTCACGGTATTATTGATCATAATACTGTTTCAGATATTCCAGACGATAGGCATGAAGATTGCCAAAAAAGTTGAAAAAAGAAAGTGAAAAAAGAGGAGAAAAGTTATGAAAAAGAAAATTTTATCAGTTGTGCTCACAGGTGTTTTGGCGTTGGCGTCCCTGACCGGATGCGGCGAGAAGGCAAAAGAAGATAAGGTCATCAAGATCGCAGCTTCGCCTACGCCGCATGCAGAGATCCTGGAGAAGGCTAAGCCTATTTTGGAGAAGCAGGGAATCAAACTGGAGATCAAGGTACTGGATGATTATGTTTTGCCGATGACCGTTGTTGAAAGTGGTGAGTTGGATGCGAACTATGCGGTTCATGTTCCTTATCTTGAGTCCTTCAACAAAGAGCAGGGCACCCATCTGGCCAATGCCGGCGGCATCCACTATGAGCCTTTCGGCATCTATCCGGGAACGAAATCTAAGTTGGAAGACATCGCGGAAGGCGATGTGATCGCAGTTCCGAATGATACAACGAACGAAGCACGTGCACTGCTTTTGCTTCAGGATAACGGCCTCATCAAACTGAAAGAGGGCGCAGGACTTACCGCAACGATCAACGATATCGTTGAGAATCCGAAGAACCTGAAACTTCAGGAACTCGAGGCTGCGCAGGTGGCTCGTGTAAGAAGCGAGGTCGCTTATGTAGTTTTGAATGGTAACTATGCATTGGCCGCAGGACTTTCTGTAGGTAAGGATTCCATCGCTTACGAGTCCAGCACATCCACTGCAGCAAAGACTTATGTAAACATCATTGCCGTTAAGGCGGGCAATGAAAACAAAGAGGAGATCCAGGCACTGGTTAAGGTTCTTAAGTCCGATGAGATCAAGAAATACATTCAGGAGACTTATGACGGTGCGGTAGTTCCTTTTGATTGATCGATAAAGTAGGAGTTATCTATGGAGATCCGGTATAAGACCGATCATGTAGGAGTCGACTGGCAGGAGGTAGCGGATGTGCTTCGGCGCTCCGGCCTCTCTGACCATTCGGCAAAAGAACAGGAAATAGCATTCTTAAACAGCGGTGCTGTTGTGTTTGTGTATGACGGCGAGCATATCGTCGGCGTCGCTCGCGCATTGACCGACGGAATGTTTCAGGCGGCGATCTACAACGTAGCCTTGGATGAAGAATACCAGGGACGCGGGATCGGCGGCGAGATGATCCGAAGGCTGCTCGACCAGCTGAAGGGGCAGAACGTGATCTTGTATACACATCCGCGTACGGTCCTGATGTACGAGAAGATGGGCTTCCGCAGGGCGAAAACGGCGTTGGAGTATTTCTCAGGACCGACAGAGCATCTCCAATGGATGGAGAACGAAGGGTTCTTCCTCCCGAAGGATCATCGCTTTGAAGATGAGATCGGACGTGAGGATATGCAGGGGCCTGCATGGAAGAAGGGGTGAGGTTATGGCAGACTTTGAGGCATTTGAAAACTTGCTTAAGGCACATGCGGAGAGGATCCGCGCGAATTGGAAGGATGGATCAGTGGATCTGTATCCCGAGCAGTATCGGGATGGAATCGATGCGTGGAACGCGATCCTTTTAAATGATATCGATAAAGCGATCTATAAGGCAGGGGAAGCCAAAACGGCAGAAGAATATGCGGAGAATTATCATCGTTTTTTCGACCGCCTGGATCAGTTGGAGGAGCATTTGAAACATAGCCGTTATCTTCTTGGTGATCATGTCACGGAAAGCGATATCCGGCTGTTTGTCGCGCTCACCGGGTTCGATGTGGCTTTTTATTTCGGCGCTCGTCTGAATAAAAAGCGCCTTCGCGACTATAAGGCTCTGTGGGATTATGCCAGGAATCTGTATTCATTGCCCGCGTTTCGCGAAGGAACGGATCTGGAAGCGATCAAGATCAACTATTACCTCGGGTATTCGGAAAATCCTGATCATATTCTGCCGGACGGGCCGGATGTGAGTGCCTGGTTAAAAACGAATGACTGAGTAAGGGAGGTTAAGATATGGCAGTAGTGGATCACGTAACGAACGGAGAGATACAAAACGGAGGTAAGTTCGAACGACAGAAGAATCGTTTTGTCACGCCGTTTGGCGAGGGCGAGGGAGAACTTCCGGTAGAAAAAGACCGATATCGTCTGCTTTGGGCTCCGGTATGTCCCTGGGCGAACCGCTCGATCATCGTTCGTCAACTGTTGGGACTGGAAGATGTGATATCTGTTGGTACGCTCGATCCGATCCGTCCGGATGTGCCATGGTCGGACTGGGCATTTACACTGGATGAAGGCGATGTCGATCCTGTTCTCGGAATTCATTTGTTGAGTGAGGCATACAAAAAAGCGGATCCGGATTACCACGGCCGATATACGGTCCCTGCTCTGGTGGATCTTACAACCGGAGCAGTCGTCAATAATGATTATTTCAATCTGACCTTGTATTTTGAGACTGCGTGGAAGAAATTCCATAAGGAGCATGCGCCGGTATTATATCCCGAGGAACTTCGGGAGGAGATCGACCAACTGAATGCTTATATCTTTCATGATGTCAACAACGGAGTTTATAAAGCAGGGTTTGCGACGAGCCAAGAAGCATATTCCAATGCGGTGCAACTCGTATTCAATGCATTTGACGTCCTGGAGGAAAGACTTTCGAAGCAGAGATTTCTGCTTGGCGACTACATTACGGAAGCCGATGTTCGCCTGTATGTGACATTGGCCCGGTTTGATGTAGCGTATTACAATGGTTTTCGCGTGAATAAGAAGATGCTGAGGGACTATCCGAACCTGTGGGGCTACGCACGAGATCTGTATGCGGTTGATGCATTTGGAAATAACACACATTTTGAAGCGATCAAAAAGCATTACCATCTGTGCTGTTTAAAAACGAACCCGAATAACATACTTCCTTTGGGACCCGATGTCGAGGCATGGAAGGAGCCTGCCGGCAGGGAGAGGCTCAGCAAAGATCCGGATAATAAATTTCAATATGAATAGAGGAGAAACATCATGGGAAAGATCTATCATAATATCACCGAACTGATCGGACATACACCGTTGTTGGAACTGCACAGACTGGAGCAGGAGTGGAACACAACGGCGCACATCTTCGCGAAACTGGAGTTTTTTAACCCTTCGGGTTCCGTGAAGGACCGTGCTGCCCTGAATATGATCCTGGGTAAGGAAGCGTCGGGAGAGTTGAAGCCGGGCGGGACCATCATCGAAGGAACTTCGGGTAATACCGGCATCGGCGTAGCCGCGATCGGCGCGGCCAGAGGTTATAAGGTGAAGATCTGCATGCCGGACAATCTTTCGGCGGAGCGTACGAAACTTCTGAAAGCCTATGGGGCAGAAGTGCATCTGACGCCCGGCGGGCAGAGCATGGGCGGAGCTGGAACGAAGGTGGCGGAACTGCTGGCAGAAACGGAAAATGCGGTGACCTTGGGTCAGGGCGGAAACCCGAATAATCCTCTGGCTCACTATAAGACGACCGGCCCTGAGATCTGGGAGGACACCGAAGGTAAGGTGGACATCCTCGTCGCTGCTTCGGGAACCGGCGGAACCGTGAGCGGCACCGGTAAATTCCTGAAAGAGCAGAACCCGAATATCAAGGTCGTAGGCGTGGAGCCTGCAGGCAGTCCGCTTCTGAACGGTGGAGAGCATGGCCCTCATAAGATCCAGGGCATCGGCGGCGGTGCGACTCCGCCCGTTACGGACATCAATATCTTTGATGAGGTGCTGGATATTACCGATGAGGACGCTTATGCATTCTCCAGGATCGTTCCGATCTTAGAGGGATTTACTGTCGGGATTTCTGCCGGAGCAGCCATCCGCGCAACCTATGAAGTGGCTACCCGCCCGGAAAATGCAGGCAAAAATATCGTTGTGATCATTCCGGATAGCGGCGACCATTACCTGTCCGGTGACCTGTACGAATAATTAATTTAAAAAATCCCCAAAATCCTATTGACATAGTAGGCAAATAGTGATATGATAGTTCCATCGAAAGATCCAGGAGGTATGAGAGATGTTTAAATCATCTGTTTTCAATACATCTCAATACAAGTGTTGATGAGGTTCGAATGTACTTTGCAAGTGAACCGGATCGATTTAAGACGATCAAAAATAAACTAAGATCATTGATATGGGCATGACCCGTGAAAGAGAGGAATTTATTATGGCAAACATTTATAAGGGAACATTGGGACTCATCGGAAACACACCTCTGGTTGAGGTTGTCAACATCGAAAAGGAACTGGGCCTTTCTGCAAAGGTTCTGGTGAAATTGGAATATTTTAACCCCGCAGGCAGCGTTAAGGATCGTATCGCGAAGGCGATGATCGAGGACGCAGAGCAGAAGGGCTTGCTTAAGGAAGGCTCCGTGATCATCGAGCCTACGAGCGGAAATACAGGTATCGGCCTTGCAGCGATCGCAGCAGCGAAGGGATACCGCATTATATTGACCATGCCCGAGACCATGAGCGTCGAGCGCAGAAACATCCTGAAGGCTTACGGCGCAGAGATCGTTCTGACCGAAGGGGCGAAGGGCATGAAGGGCGCGATCGCAAAGGCTGAGGAGTTGGCGAAGGAGACACCCGGAAGCTTTATTCCCGGACAGTTTGTGAACCCTGCGAACCCCGCGATCCACAGAGCGACTACCGGTCCCGAGATTTGGAAGGATACAGATGGTAAGGTAGATATCTTTATCGCAGGCGTTGGCACCGGCGGTACACTGACAGGTACCGGTGAGTTCCTGAAGTCCCAGAATCCGGACGTGAAGGTCGTTGCGCTCGAGCCTGAGACATCCCCCGTGCTTTCCGAGGGTAAGGCTGGCGCGCATAAGATCCAGGGTATCGGCGCTGGTTTCGTACCGGATGTACTGAACACGAAGATCTACGATGAGATCATCAAGGCTCCGAACGAAGCTGCATTTGCCACCGCGAAGCTGCTTGCGAAGAAAGAGGGTATCTCCGTAGGTATCTCTTCCGGCGCGGCACTGTACGGCGCGATCGAACTCGCTAAGAGACCTGAGAATAAGGGTAAGGTGATCGTAGCTCTGCTTCCCGACAGCGGCGACAGATACTACTCGACAGCACTGTTTACCGAAGATTGATCGATTTGGCGATAAGCTAATTGAATAATGCTTTTTGTTTTGAGGACCGGCACCAATTGAGGCGCCGGTCTTTCTTTGCTTTTCAGACTATCGGCTAATCGAAGGGGTGTTTTGGGCCATTTGATTAGCCGCTTAAAGCGTATGTAGCATGATTTTGAGGACTATCGGCTAATCGAAAGGTCGTTTTGGACTATTTGATTAGCCGCTTAGGGCGTATGTAGCATGATTTTGAGGACTATCGGCTAATCGAAAGGTCGTTTTGGACTATTTGATTAGCCGCTTAAGGCGTATGTAGCATGATTTTGAGGACTATCGGCTAATCGAAGGGGCGTTTTGGGCCATTTGATTAGCCGCTTAGGTAGTATTTAACATGATTTAGTTTAGGCTTGCAGAAGTGGGGAATATCTTGACAAAAACACGAAAAATGGATAGAATATCAGGTAGTTGATCTATTACGAAAAACCAATAATTGTACGTGTGGAGGAAATCTTTATGAATCTTAAGACAGCTTTTGAACCGTATTTTAAAGTCGGTGTTGCGATGTCCCGTTGGAACATCCATACAAAGGCACATGTTGAGCTTATGAAGGCGCAGTACAGTAGCTTTACAGCAGAGAACGACATGAAGCCGATGTATTTCATCGACACCGAGGAATGTAAGAAGGATCCGGAGAAGTATGATCTGGCTCCGGCATTGAAGTTTGATAACGCGATCCCGTATCTGGAACTTGCAAAGGCGAGCGGCGTTGCGATGCGCGGACACACCTTGGTTTGGCACAACCAGACTCCGAAGTGGTTTTTCTACCGCGGTTATAACGAGAACGCAGGCCTGGCGACACGTAAGACCATGCTGGCTCGTTTGGAGAACTATATTCACGGTGTTTTGGATTTTGTTCAGACGAAGTATCCCGGCGTGATCTACGCTTGGGACGTGGTCAATGAAGCGATCGACGACGATGATTTCCGTCAGTCCCTGTGGCTTCGTACCGTAGGCCGTGATTTCGTGGAGAAGGCATTTACATTTGCCAGAAAGTACGCAGCACCCGGTGTTGCACTGTTCTACAACGATTATGAGACCGCACTCGACTGGAAGCGCGACCTGATCATCGAATACATCCTTCAGCCGTTGAAGGAGAAGGGGCTGATCGACGGTATGGGCATGCAGTCCCACCTGTTGATGGACCATCCGGATTTCAACAACTACAAGAAGGCACTCGAGATGTACGGCGCTCTGGGCCTGCAGATCCACGTTACCGAGCTCGACATGCATAATGCGGATCCGTCCGACGAATCCATGCACGCGCTCGCTATGCGCTATCAGGAACTCTTTAAGATCCTGGTTGAGGCGAAGAAGAGCGGTAAGGCAAACGTTACTTCCGTAACCTTCTGGAACCTGCTCGACGAGAACAGCTGGCTGTCCGGCTTCCGCAGAGAGACCAGCTACCCGCTGTTATTCCGCGGAAAATGCGAGGCGAAGGAAGCATACTATAAGGTACTCGAAGCCGTTGTGGATCCGAAGGACATCGACCGTTTTGAGCCGAACTATCCGGACGAGGATTTCGAGACCGTAGGCCTCAAGGTAGAGCGTCAGCAGTTCAACCCGCTGCAGATGGTATGCGGCTTTCTGAAGGATTGCGGCACCTACTACCTGGCGACGGTGGACGGAGAGCAGGCACGGGTGCGTCCGTTCGGAACGGCCGAGCTCATCGATGGCAAACTTTGCATCCTGACCGGAAAGAGTAAGGATGTTTCGAAACAGATCCAGAAGAACCCGAACGTTGAGATCTGCGCGTATGGCGAGGGACGCTGGCTGCGTATCGCAGGAAAGCTGATCCGTGATGACAGCAGAGACGTAAAGGTGAAGATGCTTGAGGCATACCCGCACCTTCGTGCGAACTACAACGAAGACGACGACAACATGGAAGTGCTGTACTTTGAAGATGCGACCGCAAGTTTCGCATCCTTCGGCGGACCGGCACGGACATTCAAA
>JAFYZH010000079.1 GCA_017548765.1 Lachnospiraceae bacterium
GGTGATGATGGTGGTGGTGATGGCACTCACACTCCGGATCGTCGCACTCCTCTTCATCGTCGTGATGGTGGTGATGATGATGCCCTGCATCTTCATCATCATCTTCACATGAGTGATGATGGTGGCAACACTCATGCTCATCATCCTCGTGATGGTGATGATGGCAGCACTCATGATCGTCATCGTCGTCATGATGATGATGGCAGCACTCATGGTCGTCGTCATGATGGTGATGGTGGCAGCACTCATGGTCGTCATCATCCTCGTGATGGTGGTGATGATGGCAGCACTCATGATCATCATTGTCATCCTCATCGTGATGGTGATGGTGATGGCATTCGCACTCAGGATCGTCACACTCGCCGTCGTGGTGATGGTGGTGATGATGGTGTGTTTTCTCGTGCTCCTCACGAAGCTGGCGCATCATCTCTTCGGCCATGGAAGCCTCCGGCTGCATCGCCGACAGGATGACCTTACCGTCGATCTCATCCCAAGGTGTGGTAACGATGGTCGCCTCTGCATTATGCTCGCGAAGCAACGCCATCAGCTCGTCCAGTTTCTCCTGTGAAACCTTCTGCGTACGGGACAGGATGATCGTCTTTGCATTCTCGATCTGGTTGTTGAAGAACTCGCCGAAGTTCTTGATGTACATCTTCGCCTTCGTCGCGTCTACGATGGTCACAAACGCGCCCAGTTCCACATCCTCACGATGGGAAACTACGCCGCCGACCGCGGAAATAACGTCGGAGAGCTTACCGACGCCTGACGGCTCGATCAGGATGCGCTCCGGTGAATACGTATCCAACACCTTCTTCAAAGCTTCGCCGAAGTCGCCGACCAGCGAACAGCAGATACAACCGGAGTTCATCTCGGTGATCTGAATACCTGCTTCCTTCAAAAAGCCGCCGTCGATGCCGATCTCGCCGAACTCATTCTCGATGAGCACGATCTTCTGGCCCTGCAGCGCCTCCTTCAGAAGCTTTTTGATCAGTGTTGTCTTTCCGGCACCCAAAAAGCCGGAAAAAATGTCGATTTTAGTCATGATTGACCTCCCAATGGTTTGCGGATGGAAGCGATGCCATCGAGCACCATTTTCCATTCCTCTTCATACAAACAATACCCCGGATCACGGTTTTTCGCTGCCTCGGTAACGACACTTCCCGGGATCCAGCAGACCTCGCTCACTTCCTCCGGAGAGGGTGCGAGATCCTTCGGATCCATGTCCTTTTCGTATACGTAAACATAGCTCAGCTCATGGTTACGAAATACTTTTCCGTGAAAATGTCCGCTACTGTAGCCCATGAATGTCCCTAAGAACTTAAGATCGGACAATGCAGGCGTCAGCCCCAGTTCTTCGGATAGTTCGCGAAGAACGGCCGTCTCCGGCACCTGTCCGGCACTCATGTGGCCAGCGCTCGAGATGTCCAGGCAGCCCGGATAAGACTCCTTATTCTCGCTGCGTCTCTGCAAGAGCACATCCACCCCGGTCGCATCCTGCGACGGGCGCCAGATCCACAGATGCACCGTCCCGTGCAGATATCCGTAGTGATGCGCGACCTCGCGCGTCACGACCATACCGGTCACTTCGCCCTCCGGCGTGCGGATATCCAGCAGTTCCGAATGCTGCGGATCGATCTCAGTCAGCATGGAGAGACATTCTTCGAAGCACAGTCCCTCTTTCGGATCGACGTCCAGATCCTGCGTCGCCTGCGCCGCCACACTTATGAAACGAGCGGCGAGCGCGACCGCCTCTTCAACGGACGCCCCGTGTACATAGGCCCCTGCCAACACCGAAGAAAAGATGTCGCCGGTACCGCAACGCTCGCTTCCGACACGCTGCCCCGCGATCACGTTCAACTCATCTTCCGCACGATGGTAGATCAGGTTTACGATCTGCGCATCCTGCGGCAGGCTGAGCCCCGTCACCACGACGACCTCCGGTCCCATGGCCGCCAGCTTACGGCACAGTGTTTTCCATGTTTCTTCCTGCACGCCCGACTTCGCGAATGTCTCCATGACCTCGTCATAGGAGGCTTCCGTAAGCTCGCAGAGCTCGGTGACATTCGGCGTCACGATATCTGCGTAGGGCATCAGTCTACGCATGGCTTTGCACATCGGTTCAGTGTAGGATGTGTAGATCTTCCCGTGATCTCCCATGACCGGATCGACCACGATGCGCGGGCGCACGCCCGTCTCGTCATCGGTCCGTCCGAAGGTCTTAAGGAACCTCTCGACATCCTCGATCTGCTCTTCCGATCCCAGAAAACCGGTCAATATCCCGTCAAAGGTCAGATTCCTCTGAGCCCACGAGTCGATGTACGCGGGCAGGTACGGGGTAAAGTCATGGAGCATGTACTCCGGGTAGGCGGTATGCATCGAAAGCACCGCCGTCGGAACGATACATGTTTCCAACCGCATCGCGGATAATATGGGCAATGCGACCGTGACGGAACATCTTCCAAAGCCGGTCACATCGTTAACGACCGCGATCCTGCGCTGACGCTTCATGCATTTTGCCTCCTCTTTATGGTCTTCGGGATCGTGGGCATAGAAACCCATAATCCAATAAATTATTGTAACATAAAAGTCGTGAAATAGCAACCGCCCGAAGCCTCCCCGGTCCGAAGCACAGTCGGGGCTTGACATGCGCATCCTTATCATTTATAATAAAGTCGTGAAATCACGAAATTAAACACAGTTTTCTTTTATAAAGTCGTGAATATATAGTTTTATTTGGCGAAAGGAGTACACGTCATGAAGATCTACGGGACCGAAAATACGATGACATTGACCGAGGAGATCGGAAAACGACTTCGCGGAATGCGGGTGCGGGCCGAACTGACCCAAAACGAGCTGGCGCAGCGGGCCGGCGTGCCGAAGGCCGTCATCACGCGGATCGAAAACGGACTGCCCATCCGCACGGACAGCCTGTTCGAGCTGATGCGCGCGCTCGGGTGCCTCGGAAACCTCCAGGTCCTGCTGCCGGAGGATGAGCCGACGGCGAGCGAGATGCTGCGCGGAAAGAAGACACGCATGCGTGTGCGCCACCCGGAACAGGAAGGCACGAAGAAGGGCGAGTGGAAATGGGGGGATGAGGCATGATCGGAGCAGGCGTTTACCTGTGGGGGACCCGGATCGGGACCGTCGCACAGGAAGACAGCGGGCATCCGGCAGTCTTCACGTATGAGCGGGACTTTCTGCGAAGCGGCATCGAAGTATCTCCGCTCTGGATGCCATTGTCCGCGCAAAACTATGCGTTCCCGGGACTGATGACCGATGCGTTCCGCGGACTGCCGGGCATGCTCGCAGACTCACTTCCGGACCGCTACGGTTCGAAGCTGCTGGAGGAAGCATTTGCCAGGCGCGGACGTGACGCAGGCACCATACTCGCGGTGGAACGGCTGTGCTACACCGGAGCCCGCGGCATGGGGGCGCTCGAATACCGCCCCGCGGAGGAACTCGTGTCCACGCGGGACGAAAGTTTGGACCTGGACGTGTTGGTCCATGCTGCGTCGGACATCCTGTCCAGCCGTGAGGAAATGCGCGCGTCGGAGTCCGATATCCACCAATTGATCAGCGTCGGAACGTCGGCCGGCGGCGCCCGCGCGAAGGCCGTGATCCAGTGGAACCGCCAGACGGGCGACATCCGCTCCGGCCAGGCGAAGGCGCGTTCCGGATACGAGCACTGGCTCATCAAATTCGATGGCGTCTCGGGAAACCGCGACCACGATGATAAGGACGATGGCGAGGAGTTCACGCGGATCGAATATGCTTACCATCGGATGGCGGTCGCAGCCGGCATAGAGATGACCGAGTGCATGCTGAAGCCGCAGTCCGGAAGGTACCACTTCATGACGAAGCGTTTCGACCGCATCGGCGAGAAAGGCGAGAAGCTCCATATGCAGACGCTGGGCGGGATCGCGCACTACGATTTCAACGATCCCGGCGCCCGTAGTTACGAGCAGGCGGCCATGGTGATCCGCCGACTCGGGATGGGGAACGTCGAGGTCGAGCAGTTCTTCCGCCGCATGGCCTTCAACGTGATGGCGCGAAATCAGGACGATCACGTGAAAAACATCGCCTTTCTTATGGACCGTCGCGGAAAATGGTCCCTCTCTCCCGCCTACGATATCACGTTCGCGCTTAATCCCGAAAACCGCTGGCTGTGCCGGCACCAGATGAGCGTGAACGGAAAGCTCGACGCGATCACACGCGAGGACCTGATCGACGCGGGAAGAAACATGAATATCCGTCCGGTCCGGGCGAAGGCGATCCTCACCGAGGTCGCATCCGCTCTCGCCGACTGGCCGAAATACGCGGAGGAAGCCTTCGTGACTGAGAAGACGGCTGCCGCGATTCAAACAGCATTTCAAGCATTGGCGTAATTATACGATTTTGCGAAATTATATAGCAAAAACCGAGATAAAGTCGTGAAAACGATACTTTATCTCGGTTTCTTTTATTTGTGTTTTAATGTTTCACAGTCATTTCTTGACGATGCGGTTTTTCTGTGGCCGCAGGGTGATCTCGCGAATCACGCTGCCGGGACGCGCCTGCAGGGCGAAAAGCACTGCATCCGCTACGTCCGACGGGTAGAGGCACTCATCGGCCGCGTCCGACGTCGTAAAATCGGCGTTGCGGTACAGGTGGGTCCGCGTCAGGTCCGGCGCGATGGTCACGACCTTCACGCCATGCTTACGCACCTCTTCGAAGATGCTTTCGGAAAATGCGGATAGGCCTGCCTTCGTCGCTCCGTAGGCCGCCGCGTGCGGGCTGGCATGCTGCGCCGTCACCGACGAGATCATGACCACCGTACCCTTACGGTTTCGCAATTTCGGAAGCAGGATGCGCGTGAACAGCATCGGCAGTTCCATGTTCAGCGTGACCATGGAATGGATGTCGTTTAAATTCAAATTCTCATGCAAGCCATAGAAGGCGCAGCCGGCGTTATTGACCAGAAGATCGATCGGATATTCTTTCGCCAGGCGTGCCACCAGATCACAGGCCGCCGAAGGATCCTCCACCATGTCCAGCAAATGCATGGTGAGACCCGGTATCTCCGGCTGCGGCATCTTCCGCCCGATCCCGAAAACCTTCACGCCCTCGCGGCATAAAGCCTCGCAGATCGCGCGTCCGATCCCGTCGGAAGCGCCGGTCACGATTGCATATTTCTCCATATCACATGTCTTTCAAGAATTCTTTTTCGCGGCCCTGGCAGGTCAGGATCACTACCTGACGGCGCAGGTGACGCAGCAAAAGAAGGGTGTCATACGTACGTTTGTCATCGTAGTAGGCGAAGGTGTCGTCCAGGATGATGGGCGGGTTCAGATCCGGCCACATCAGGTCCGCTGCCGCCAGACGCAGGCAGAAGTACACCTGCTCCATGGTGCCGCGGCTCAGCTGCGATACCGGGATCGGCTCCTCCTCCGTCTGAATGAAGATATCGAAATTCTCATCGATGAGGATCTCGCTGTACAGGCCGCCGGAAATGACCGCCATATACTCTCCGACCTTCTTATTCAGTTTTTCGCCGAAGGACTCGCGGATCTGCTTCGCTACTTTCTTCACCGTATCAACGGCCAGATCGATGGCGCCGATCTCCACAGAGTATGCAGCATTACGCGCACAGATTTCTTCCATAACCGTAAGCTCGCGGCTCAGGTCGTCCATGTGCTGCTGTTCCTGCTCCTGCTCCCAGCTGCAACGCAGGATCTCCTTCTCAAGGTCGTTATTTGCCTCATGCAACTTCATATAATCGCTGCCTTCGATGTCGGACATCTTCTCGCCGAGGCTGGTCTGCTGTCCGGCCAATTCTTCGTAGGAGCTCTTCGCATCCTTATAGGACGCCATGCGTTCCTCATACATCCGGTATGCCCGACGTCTGCGCCGTGCACCACGCGAGATCAGAATGATCAGAACGAGTAATATCAGCACCGCTCCGCAAAGCGACGGTCCCAGGATGATGGAGAAATCAAACCTCGCTTCTTCACCTCGGAAGTACGAGATCAGATAGTCGCAAAGGAAGAATACCGCGCCACCGAGGCAGGCGGTCAGAAGCACATACAGCGCCAGAATCAGGCCGCGCAGGGACTTCGGTTTCTTACCCTGCTCCAGTTTCTCAGCCTTCAGACCGGTCTTACCCGACCAGGAGTCCGCCTCGTTCTTCCAGCGCGTCTGCTCATGCTCGAGCCGACGCATCTGATCCTTGATGTCCCGAAGTTCCTCTTCGGTCTGGCTGCGGAACGTCCGCTGCTCCTGGAACATATCGTATTCCTGCTTGCGGTCCTGCGCCAGTTTCTGTTTGAAATCCTTCTCGCGATGTGCCAGGTCGTCCATGCGGCGGTCCGACTCCGCGAGTGCTTCCATCAGGTTCTTCCGCTGGTTCTCAGCGACCTCGACACGCTTCTTCTCGATCGCTTCCCTCTTCGCATACAGCGTCTCCAGCGAGTGCTCCATGTCGATCTCGACATTCTTCGACGAGCCTAAGTTCGCGACATGGTTTCGAAGTTCATCTGCCAGGCCTTCTTCAAACGTAGCCTTCATCTGGCCCAGGCTCACCATGTTGCGGAATGCCGTCTCGGTCATGTTCCCGAGCAATGTATTGATGTGTTCCTGCGGAGGAATGACTTCGACATTATCCGTCAGGTTCGTAAGTTTCACCCACGGTTCCGGCTTCAGGAAACTGCGCTCGATCTTATATTGTTTTCCGAACGACGTGAAGGTCAGGCTTCCGCCGTAGCCGCCCTGGTCCTCCCAGGGTTCGTACTGTTTGTATAGGTTATTCGCACCTGCCGTTCCACGCTTCGAGTCCATTCCGAAGAACATGCAGTAGATAAACGTGTGGATGGTGGATTTTCCCGCTTCGTTTTTACCGTGCAGGATGTTCAGCCCGTTGTCGAATTTTACGACCTTGCCGTGGAATTTTCCGAAGTGGGCCAATGTGAGTTCGTTAATGATCATACCGGCTCCCTCCTATTCCTGATCTGCCAGCAACGCCGACAGCCCGTAGTACAATGCTTTGTTTGTAAGCGGGCTCGGCGGCAACTTATGCAGCGCCTCGAGGTACTCGCCGACCAGGTCGCCGTCGTGCTCGTGCGCGATCTTTAAAATGTCATAGTATGCTTGTGTTTTATCATTGATACGGACGATATTTCCCGTTTTCTCGAGTTCCTCGATGTCGATGGGCTTCTGCGGGTTGAAACGTCCGACCAGGTTCAATGTGTACAGATTCTGGTCGCCCTGCTCGGCGATGATCTTCTTCACCGCGTCAACGAGTGACTGTGTCGTCGACTCGCGCACCACCGGCACCTGCACGGTGATGTACTGTCGCTGCGAGATCGGGATCAGTTCGAACGACGTTCCGTCCTCCGTGATCTCGCCGATGATGTATCCATGCTCGCCGGGCTCATTTTCCGAGATCGGCTCGAGGCTGCCCGCGTAAGCCATGCGGTCGCGGTCGCGCATCTGCGCGATGGGCTCATGTCCGAGGGCTATGTAGTCGAAATCTTTTTCCGTCAGGCGGTCTTTACGGAACGGGATGTGGTCGTCCTCGCCGCCGTGTGCCAGCAGGATGCGGTAGCTGTCAGAAGGCACCTCACTCCGGGGCTTCAGCGGGATCGAGTCATACAATGGTTCCGTGATGGTCGGCGTATGGTAACTCATGCCCCAGATCTCACAGTCCAGATCCTCAAAATACATCTTCTCCGGTGTTGCCGAAGTGAAGAAATGCACGCTCTCATCCCATGTGAAATCGAGATATGCGGATGTCTCCTTGAGATAGTCGCGGTCGCCCGCCATGAGGACTACACGCGTCCTCTCAAGCTTCTCAAAGAGTGCATTGACCTCCTTCAATTCGCGCTTCAGGGGCTGCCTGTGGAACAGGTTCCCGGAGATCAGCAGCAGGTCTGCTTTCTTATCGTTGCAGACATCGATGACCTCGGAAAACGTATCCCAAAGCTCGCGTGCGCGCTCGGTCGCCCACGGCTTATTCCCATCCGGAATGGCGCCGAGGTGGATGTCCGCTATATGTACAAATCGCATAGATCTTACCTCCCGGTTAAAACTTCAAATGTGGCTTCCTACTCAAACCTTCGCTCTGTTTTGACTATTGTAAGTATACCATGTTTTCTTGCGGTCGTAAAGGAGAAATCGGAGGGGCGGCGGCTGTTCCGTGTATGTCGGGGTTTCAAATAAGTTTGTTGGGGCTTTACGACACAGGCGGCGGCTACACCTCACATGTCGTGTTTTCAAATTTGTTTGATGGGGTTTTACGACATGGGCGGCGGCTGTCCCTGGCATGTCGTGTTCCTCAAATTTCATGTTGCTTTTTTACGACATATGCGGCGGTTGTTCTCCTTCCTGTCGTGTCCTCAAATTAGCTTGTTGGGGCTTTACAACACACACGACGGCAACCCCGTACATGTCGTAGATCCCTAAGGATCCTGCGCTTACGCGCATAGTCTTGCTTCTCTCAGTTTTGCGCGTAGGAGTGACCTCCCGAACAGTGCGCGCTTACGCGTATTTTCCTGCTTTTCTTCCTTTTGCGCGTAGGATTGCTGTCCCGGGCGGCGAGACCTTACGCGCATTTTCTTGCTTTTCTCAGTTTTGCGCGTAGGATTGCTGTCCCAGGCGGCGAGACCTTACGCGCATTTTCTTGTTTTCCTCGGTTTTGCGCGTAGGAATACACCTCTAGGCAGTGCGCGCTTACGCGCATTTTCTTGTTTTTCCACCTTTTGCGCGTAGGATTGCTGTCCCAAGCGGCGAGACCTTACGCGCATTTTCTTGTTTTCCTCAGTTTTGCGCGTAGGAGTGCTGTCCCGGGCGGCGAGACCCTACGCGCATTTTCTTGCTTTTCTCAGTTTTGCGCGTAGGAGTGACCTCCCGGGTAGCCCCAAGCCCCCCCTATTCTAGCTTGCATTTTCCGAGGAAACAATTGTAGACCGCCCATCGGAAACGTTTGCCAGGTGGGGCGAAATGTGGTAAAATAAGAGCAGTGACATGGTCCCTGAAAAGATTTTAAAAATTCATATTTACGGAGGAAACAATTATGGATATTGGTAGTGTATGGAGACTGGTATCGATTCGGGGGATGAACCCCGAGACATTTGAAATGGAGTGGATCACTGCGGAGGAGCTTTCCGAGCGGCCCGAGGGAGATTTCCTGAAGATGATGCAGAACGCCCTCTTTATGTTCGAAGATGGCGGCGTTGTGAAGGTCCTGTCTGAAGTCAAGATCCCCGAGGGCACGCCGCAGGAGGAGATCGACGCTTTTGTCGCTTCCGGCGAGGCCGAACTGATCGACGGCGATCTTTTTATGGTGCGTAAATGGGCGTGGAAAACGGAGGGCGATGACCTGTTCGTGAGCGATAATTCGCACGCTGAGGTTTTCGGTGAGGTCCTGGATCCCTTCCGCAAGGCGGAGATCGCGGGCAATACCCTCGTGATCCTCGACAACTATCAGATCGTAAAGATCGACGAGATGCCGACGGAAGTTAAGAAGACCGTTAAGGAAGTCAAGGAAGCGACGCCCGAGATGCAGGCGGCGGCCGGCGAGTATAAGCGCCTTTATATCAAGATGGTCTGCTCGGAGACGAAGGAAACCGATAAAGAAGCCAGACTCGTTCTGAACGCTGACGGAACCGGCATGTCCTACCGTGACGACCTCGAGATCAAGATCAAAGAATGGAGCCTGAACGGCACCGAATTCAAGATGACCGAGAAATTCCTCGGAACCATCGACTACACCGGAACCCTCGAAAACGGCCACCTCGACATCTACAACGGAGATCCCGCGAAACCGATGACATATGAATACGTGTTCGATAAACAATGAGCCAAGCGTTCGCACTGCCGTGCTCGCACGCCAAGGGCGACATTTGGCGAACGTACTGCCCCCCCTTGCTTTGTTTCGAAAACCATGTTATACTCTACAGAGCCCAAAATGCAGCAGAAGGGCACGTAGAAACATGAGAAAAGGAGGGGCACATATCACAACTGTGCCGAATCAACATGAGGAAAATTACAAGCATTGCATTGTCCGCATGCCTGTGTCTGGCGCTCGCCGGCTGTAAGACCGACGACAAGCCCACGACAGCAGCTGCGGATACGACCGCAGCTGTGACCGCCGAGGCTACTACGGCAGAGGCAGCGCCGACCACGGAAAATGCCACCACGGCAGCACCGACGACGGCGGCTCCCACCACAGTCGCTCCCACCACGGCAACTCCGACCACGGCAGCTCCGCTCCCGGAGGACCCGAAGTACACCATCCCGACTGACATGACAGAAAAGATCACTACGCAGGCTTCAAAGCACGGCTTCACCTTCGGCGGTTGCATCGGCAACAA
>JAFYZH010000012.1 GCA_017548765.1 Lachnospiraceae bacterium
CGAGTTCGAGAACTATACCGACATCATGGTCACGAAGAAGAACTTCACCCTGATCGGAAATCGCGAGATCGACTCCTCCATCGCCATCCACATCATGGATAACCTGGAATGCACGGTGCTTTTGAAAGATCTGATGCTTCGTACCGAGATGAATTCGGACTGCATTGCCCTCGGAATGAACAGTAAACTGACGCTGGATATCCAAGGCGAGGTAAATATTCACGGTAGCATCAAGGTTCCGGAGCACTCGGAACTGACGATCACAGGCGACGGCTTGCTGAACATGGTTTCCGCTTCCGAAAGCCAGTATATGATCGGTCACGATCTCTCGCATTCCCATGGTAAGATCAATCTGTTCCTGAACAATACCATGCGACTGCATATGGACAGCGCGAACGCCATCGTTATCGGCGGCGGCTTAAACGAAGGCCGCAACCCGATCACGATCCGGATGAAAGAACTGATCATCGAGCAGACCGGCCGCGAGGCAATAGGCATCGGCAGCCGCGAGGGTAAAGCATCCGTCCATATCGAGAATACAAAAGTCTCCTATGACTCCCGCTGCTCCGTCAGCGCCTTCATCGGCGGCCACGGCGTTGAGGCGATCGTGAAGAATAGCGACGTCGATATCGTATCCTTCGGTGACCGCGTCTGTGGCATCACGACTTACTCGGAGGCCGGCAGTAGCGTCACCCTCTTCGCAGCGAAGTTTAAGTCTATCTTCCGAAGCAAAGAGGTCTTCATCATCGGCGGACCGGATTCATTTATCGACACAGCGGTCATCGACAGTACCTTCGATATCAGCTCCGAGAGTTCTTCTGTGATCGCTTTCGGCAGCAACAACAAGACCGGTTCGATCTCGTTCTACCGTTGTAGCGGCCTCATGGATATCCGCTCAGCAAACGGCATGCTCTTCGGACTCCCTGATGAGAAGATCGAAAAAGAACAATGTGACATCAAATTCGAAACGACCGTATAAAACGATCAGCGTGACGGGCAAAAGCCGGTCACGCTGATTTTTTATAGCAGTTGATTTAGTAGGAACAGGATCAGCAGATGGGCGGGGTAGAATACGTAGAAGAACCACTTCCAACTGCGTCCACGCTGTTCGCTGTAGAATTCGGTCAATGGATAGCCGGCCAGCACGATCGCTTCCGTGCGGCTCGACAGGAATGTCAGGATGATACCGCTTCGTATCATGTTCATGCCCGGATGCTGTTCTCCGTGGCTGAAATAGATGAATACGATGACGACGATGCCGCCGAGACCGTAATCACACTTCGAGAATACGGCTGCCAGACCGCCGAGGATCACGAAGCCGAGCATCGGGAAGAAGAACTTGCTGATCTCGCCGAAGGTCTTCGGCGCTTTCTTTTGCTCGATCCACGGGCGCAGCCACCATTCGATGCCCCAGATCACCAGGAACCCGATCAATAGCGTGATAAACACATTCTGCTTATTCCAGGCGAAGATACGGTCGGAAAACTTCAGACTCTGATCGGCAAATGCGAGATCGAAGGGGACCTCGGAGATCACGGCGAAGATCGCCAGACGCAGCGCATATTTCATGCGCGAGCGCGTGTGGAAGAAGCCTTCCACCAGCAGGAAGCAAAAGATCGGAAACGCAAAACGGCCGATCAGGCGCATCGCGTTATAGATCACCCATACCGGGTCTCCGAAGCTCTCTTCTTTCCAGGCTTTATCGAGGAAGACTGCCGCGCAGTGGTCGATCAACATGGTCACGATCGCGATCATCTTCAGTGTAAAGCCGTCAAAGATCGCACGTCGCTTCGAAGCCTGCGGCTTCTGCGTCCCCGCAGCTGATCTCTTCGCAGGGCCGGCCGCCACGGGCTCTCTCGCCTCTTTAGGAGCCTCCGCCGGCTTCGTCTCCCGGCGCGCAGGCTGCCCGCTTTGCTTCTCTTTCGAAAAAACCTTCACGGTCGCAAACGTTGCCGGAACCACGTCTTCATCATCCTCGTCGTCCGTTTCGTCGGCTACATCCGCTCCGGTATCGATATCCGCCGCATCCTCCGCAGGGATATCGGCCGCTTCGATTTCGGCCTCCTCTGTATCAAACGGAAGCTCCGGATCACTCGGATCCATCTTCGGAAGTTCCGTCTTCTTCTCCATCTCGTTCACTTTTTGCAACTCCTTTAAGAAATGCCTTATACTTCTTGCGGACCTTCTCCGCCCGCTCTTTATTTGCGGCCTTAACGGTCTTCACCGCGAAGACCTCGCCGCCCGGCAGCGACTTCCAACGCAGTTTCGCCTGCATTTTCCCGTGGGACGGGCAGTCGGCCAGCGTCAGATAGTACCGCGAAGACACCGCGAACCACGGCACCAGCATGTCGCAGTACTCGCCGCAACGGCTGCAGCGCACGCGGCAGATCTCGTCGTCGTGCATGGCGGCCGCCTTCGTTTCATACGATCCGGTGACCGTCTTCGTATAGGTACCGAAGTCAAAATTCCAATATTCGCCCTCTGCGGGCAATGCATAATAGTCGACGGACAGATAGACGCCGAAGCGCTTCAGATCGAGTTTCTGCCATACACAGGCCGTGTAGTACGCATCCTGCAACGCCCGGTGGAAATCATCCGCATGCGGCAGCACAAGCTGCTCCACGGCGGTCTCCAGCGCCACCCGCTCCTTACCGTCCGCGAACTGCAGACTGTAGAGCTTCTGGACATCATAATACGTCAGCGGCGAATGAAACTCGTACTCCATCCCGTGATAGTCGATGTTCGAACGAAGGACCATCAGGTCCCCATTTCCCCACGTGCAAAAAACCGGATCCTCGCCGCACCATTCCAGGAAATCCGCGCAGACGGAGGGAAACTCCGGCGCGCATTTCAGTTGGGCGCTGTCCAGTTTTGTCACTTTTTTTATGATGGGATTTACGGAAGGATACGCAGAAGGCCGTACCAGTTCCGAGAAACGCGAAACGATACGGCCGTTTTTGTCTAATTTGACCGCACCGATCTCGATGATCTCAAACGGAAGTTCGGGCAGGCTTGACGCGGGATTCTGACTTTGATTCCATTCCAAATCAAAAACGATATAATGCATCGCGACGTGAGACCTTTCCCGTGACGGACCGTAAACTTCGGTCTGTCACGTGAGATTTTTCGTGCGGATCTATCGGGAACCTCTCTTCGAAAATACGACGAGAATGGTTTTCAGAATGATCTTGATATCCAGCGACAGCGACCAGTTGTCGATGTACTGGAGGTCGAGTTTAACGACTTCTTCGAAGTCCGAGATATCGCTGCGTCCGCTGACCTGCCACAGGCCGGAAAGGCCGGGCTTCAACGCCAGGCGGCGCTTATGATACGGCGAATACTCCTGGAACTCCTCGATCGTCGGCGGGCGTGTGCCGACCAGACTCATATCGCCCTTAAGTACATTCCAGAACTGCGGCAGCTCGTCGATGCTGGTCTTACGGATGAACGCACCGACCTTCGTGATACGCGGGTCGTTCTTCATCTTAAACATAGCGCCCTTCATCTCATTCTGCGCCATCAGTTCCTTCTTACGCTCCTCTGCATCCACATACATGGAGCGGAACTTGTAAATGGTAAAATAGCGGCCGTTCTTTCCGACACGTTTCTGCTTAAAGAACAGCGGGCCGCGGGACTCGAGTTTCAGCGGGATGAACAGCAGGATCGTCGCCAGGATCAGGAAGAACATGCCGAACAGCGCGCCGAGGATGTCGATGATACGCTTCGTCAACAACTGGCCCCAGCTGAAGAACCTCTCGGAAAATGTTACGACCGGATAACCTGCGAAATAGGTAACACGGCTGTTCGTGCTCTCGTAGTTTTCGAGCATCTGAATATAGAGATGGACATTTACCCCCATCTCCTCAAATCTTTCGACGTACTTACGCATCGAAGCTCCGGTGTCGTAAGCAACGAAAATAAATACTTCATCCACGATCTGGCGGCTAGCCACCTCAAACATGTTGTTGAAGTTACCGAGGATGGTATGTCCGTGATAGTGCTTTCCGAGTTCTTCATCATCCTCATCCACGACAACGATGCCGCAGATGCGCTGGTTCCACGCGCAGTATTTCTCCATGTGGTCGACTACCTCTTCCACACGGTCGCGGGTCGTGACCACGAGGATCTGCGTTACCGCCTTCGAGCGGTCGCGGCGGCGCATCAGATAGGAACGCA
>JAFYZH010000080.1 GCA_017548765.1 Lachnospiraceae bacterium
CTACACATTCGTTTTCGTGTCCATGTATTACCTGCTCAGCCTGAAGATCAAACTCGGAAACCGCGCGCTTTCGTTCTTCGGAAAATTCACCCTGGAACTCTACCTCGTGCACGGTATCTTCATCCACATGTTTGGTTTCTTCATGATAAAAGAAGGCATCAAGCCTGTGTACTATATCAAGGACGTGACACTGTTTACACTGGTCGTGTTCGCACTCTCCATCCCGATCGCCTGGGGCTTGAGCCTCCTGGATAAGAAGGTCGGGAAAATGCTTCGTAAGAAGCCTGAAAAGAAAGCGGAAGTATGAAGAAACGCAATATCGTATTTGAGATCGCTTATGAGGGCACGCGCTATAGCGGGTGGCAGAAGCAGGGCAACACGGGGCGGACCGTTTCCGGACGCATCGAGGAAGCGCTGCGGCAACTGTACGGGCAGGCGGGAGATACCGCGCCCGACGCGTTCGAGCTCGCGGGCGCCGGCCGGACGGATGCAGGCGTGCACGCCTTGGGTCAGGTGGCCAATGTGCACCTGAGTTGCGACGATGCTCCCGAGCGGATCCGCGAAAAACTGAACGGCATCCTGCCGACCGACATCCGCATCCAGCGTTGCTACGAGGCGGACGACCGCTTCCATGCGCGTCTGAAGGCGACCGGGAAGATCTACGAATATGTGATCGTGACCGGGCCGGTGGAGGACCTGTGGCTCCGAAACCGCGCCCTGCAGATGAAGGGCGAACCGGACATCGAAGCGATGCGCGCCGCGGCGAAACTGCTCGTCGGCGAGCATGATTATCTGGGATTTTCCTCTCTGAAAGCATCGAAGAAATCGACCGTGCGCCGTGTGGACTCGATCGAGATCCGGGCAGAAGAGCGACCAGTCGGCGGAAAGGTCATCCGCCTGACATTTACCGGGAACGGCTTCCTCTACCACATGGTGAGGATCCTGACCGGAACGCTGCTTCAGGTCGGCATGCATGAGCGTACCGTAACCGACGTAGCCCGCGCGCTCCAGACCCTGGACCGCGCTGACGCCGGACCCGCAGCACCCGCCATGGGCCTGTACTTGGTGAAAGTGACATATTAATATAAACCGCCGGATACCGAACGGTATCCGGCGGTTTTTTTAGGTTTATCATTTGGTGAACAAGGGTTACATGTCCATCTTTTTCAGTATGATATCCAGCATTTCCCGAGGAGTAACGATAAAAGGCTTGCTAGGAAAATGCTTAATGTTTCCGGTGACCAGGCATGCATCCGTCTCTTTGCGTTTTTCCATTACTACTTCATAGAAAACCAGGTCTTTTGGATCCGGCAGATCGATCTCGATATGCTCAGCATCAACAAAGACGGCAACTTCACGGATGGAATTAATGATGTCCGTTACTATATCGGGCGTTAGATGGAATTTGGGCCGAAGCAGGACTTCCCTGTATTCTGTCAGGATCGCTTCATTCAGAACCGGTATGATGGGACCGTCGAGTGCCAATTCCAAGACGCTTCCGGGAGTCGATTCCCATTTTAGCATGGCAGAAACGAGAACATTTGTGTCGATTACGGCGTAAAATCTCATCCAATCATCTCCTTGCAGCAGCGATTTCAGCGTTGATCTCATCCAGGGTCATTTCGGAAATGCCATTTTCTTCGGCGATCCTGGCTGCTCGCTTGAGGGCAGCGATCCCCGGGTTTTCGGGGCGCTTCTCGAGTTTCATGCTAAAGGGAATGCCTTCCTCCATATTCAGGCGGTCAATGCAGATGCGGAGATATGTGATCAGGTCAATGCCGAGTTGCTCACAGATACGACTAGCTTTAATACGCTTTGTCTCGTCCTCACGAAATTGAATCAAAGTATTAGCCATAATAGTACCTCCTTTGTATTTGGTAACTGTATTATACCATGAAAGCATAATGAATGCAAGCATTTGCATGCAAATGTTTACAGATGTTTTGCTCGCCGCCATAAACTTACCATAGTTTTTCAAAACGTACAGCAGAGTTTTCTTAAATCCTAGAATAAAAACCTCTTGACAAATGGCGGGATCTATGCCATACTATGATTGTTTATCGCATTAAAGCGTTAAAATTTAACGCATTGATGTGAAAAAGTGGGTTAGAAAGAGTGGCCGGCATCGTGGACCGGTCGAATGGGAGGCACCTATGTTTGTTAAGATTTTGCTCATAGTTGTGTTTTTTACGAGTATGATCCTGATCGGATTTATCTCCAGAAAGCACGCGAAGAATGTCAATGATTTCGTCCTGGGCGGACGTACCGTAGGCCCGTGGCTTTCCGCGTTTGCATACGGAACGTCATACTTCTCCGCCGTTGTGTTCGTCGGTTATGCAGGACAGTTCGGTTGGAAGTACGGTATCGCATCGACCTGGATCGGTATTGGTAATGCATTGATCGGAAGTTTGATGGCCTGGGCTATCCTGGGACGTCGTACCCGTGTCATGACACAGTCTCTGTCTGCAAAGACTATGCCGGATTTCTTCGGAAAACGTTTCGATAGCGATGCATTAAAGATCGCAGCTTCCGCTATCGCATTTGTATTCCTTATTCCGTATACGGCATCCGTTTACAACGGCTTGTCTCGTTTGTTTGCAATGGCGTTTGATATTCCGTTCACTTGGTGTGTTATCGCCATGGCGGTGCTGACTGCAGCCTACGTTCTGCTTGGCGGTTATATGGCAACTGCGCTCAATGACTTCGTACAGGGCCTCATCATGATCGGCGGTATCATCGCGATCATCGCTGCAGTTCTGAACGGTCAGGGTGGTTTCACGCAGGCGCTGATCAAACTGTCAGAAGTAAAGCCTGCGGAAGGCGAGACACTTGCGGTCGCACAGACCGGTGTATTCGACTCCTTCTTCGGACCCGACCCGCTGAACCTGCTGGGCGTTGTCATCCTGACTTCCCTCGGTACCTGGGGACTGCCGCAGATGGTGCAGAAGTTCTACGCCATCAAGAGTGAGAAGGCCATCAAGACCGGTATGATCGTATCCACCTTCTTTGCGGTAGTTATCGCAGGTGGTTGCTACTTCTTGGGCGGTTTTGCACGTCTCTTTGACGGTGAGGCTATTTACAACGTTGCTGCTGATGGAAGCAAATCGGTTGCTTTTGATGCCATCATCCCTTCCATGCTTTCCTCTTTGCCGGATATTCTGATCGGTATCGTGATCGTGCTGGTGCTTTCCGCATCCATGTCGACCCTGTCATCGCTGGTCCTGACATCCAGTTCCACATTGACCCTCGACTTTATCAACGGTACCGTCGTTAAGAAGATGAGCGAGAAAAAACAGTTGCTTTGCATTCGTATTTTTGTTGTATTCTTCATCGTGGTCAGCGTTATCCTTGCTATAGTAAGTATGAATAATCCGAAGGCCTTCATTGCCCAGCTCATGGGTATTTCGTGGGGCGCACTCGCAGGCGCATTCCTCGCACCGTTCGTATACGGTCTGTACTGGAAGGGCACGACGAAACTCTCCGTTTGGGCGGCATTTGCGTTTGGCGTAGGCATCACCGTTGCCAATATGTTCTTTAAGTTCATCGCTTCTCCGATCAATGCAGGTGCCATCGCAATGGTAGGCGGTCTGATCATCGTTCCGATCGTCAGCAAGATCACGCCGAAGATGAAGAAGGAGCACACGGATAAGATGTTCCAGTGCTACGAAGAAAAAGTCGAGGTTACCAGAAGAACCGCGATCGAAGATAAATAAACTGAATAGATCCAAGCATGAGCCCGCCGTAACGGCGGGCTTTTTGCTTGCGTGTTCTGCCTGCTTTTGCTATAATGAAGACGATGTCAAATGGTTACTTAGAGGGAGTTTGCAATGGTTTGGCTGGAAAATGAAGTGGCTGAATACATGAAGCGGCAGCAGATGCTTTCGCGCTTCCGGCGGGTCTATGTGGGCCTGTCCGGCGGGGCGGACTCGGTCTGCCTGCTTTTGGTGCTTAAAACCCTCTCTGCGGCGGAGCATTTCGAAGTGCGCGCCATCCATGTGCATCATCACATCCGGGGCGCGGAAGCGGACCGGGATATGGAGTTTTGTGAAGAATTGTGTCGGCGGCTGGAGGTCGAACTGACGGTGGTGCATGTGGATGTACCTGCGCTGGCCAGAGAGCAGAAGGAGAGCGAGGAGCTGACTGCGCGCCGGGCGCGCTACGCTGCTTTTGCGCAGGTGGCCGCGGATCCGAATGCGGCCGTCGCCGTCGCCCATCATCGGGATGATGAGGACGAGACCATGCTTCTGAATATGCTTCGGGGCAGCGGCCTTTCGGGGCTGTGCGGAATGAAACCGGTGCGGTGCATGGAGACCGAGACGGGGGATCTGTGGGTCATTCGCCCGCTGCTGTGCATAAGCCGTGCGCAGATCGAGGCCTACCTGCAAGAATGTGGGCAGACCTATGTGAACGACTCGACCAATGCATTGACCGATTACACGAGAAATAAGATCCGCCACCGGGTGTTGCCGGCGATGTCGGAGGCCCGCGGCGAGGAGCCGGAGAGCCTGTCCCGGACGCTGAAGAGACTGCGCGGGCAGCTGGCGCAGATCGAAGATTATGTGCTGCAGGAGGCGACGCGCTTCGCGGACACCCACGCCGTGTGGGAAAACGGAAGCATCAGCGTTCCTGTAGGGGAGCTGAAAGAGCAGCCCGAGGCGCTACAGGCCTATGTGGTGCGGGAGTGCATCGGCCGCGTGCGGGCTGGTGACCTGACGAACATCGAGGCGGTGCATATCGAAGATGTGTGCGGGCTCCTTGAAGGACAGTCGGGGCGGCAGATCGTGTTACCGCAAGGGCTTAAGGCCCGGCGCAGCTTCGACCGGCTCGTGATCGGACCGGAGGGCGAGACGGGCGCCGCAGGCGGAGAACTTTCGATCCGCGTTTTCGACGGCGGTCTGGATTTCTATAAGGAACACGAAGAAAAAATCAGGCGTTCGGTCTATACGAAATGGCTGGATTATGATAAAATGGTAACGTCATTTTGTTTGCGTACCCGGAGGAGCGGCGATCGGATGGTGATCGGGGCCGGCGGGGAGCAGAAGAAACTGACGCGGATATTGATGGAAGCGAAGATCGACGCAGGACTGCGCGATCGGTGGCCCGTGGTCGCGGACGGCGATCGGATCGTCTGGGTCTGCGGCTATCGGATCGATGAAGAGTATAAGATCACGGAGACGACACGCCGCGTGGCGGAAGTAACATTGCCCGCGGAAACGGCAGAGTGGCTGAAGGAGCAGTTATGAAAGAGAATATTTCAGTTATGATCCCTGAGGAGGATGTGGAGAAACGTGTGAAGGAGATCGCCGCGCAGATCAATGCGGACTACGCCGGGGAGCCGGTGCACCTGATCTGCATTCTGATGGGCAGCGTGATGTTTATGACGGAGCTGGCGAAGCATCTGACCATGCCGGTAACGTTTGACTTTATGTGCGTGTCGAGCTATGGCGGCGGCACCGTTTCGAGCGGTACCGTGCGCATCGCGAAGGACCTGGCGCACCCGATCGAGGGACGCAACGTCATCGTGGTGGAGGACATCATCGACTCCGGCCGGACGCTTTCTTATCTTTTGAAGTTTTTGAGCGCGCGCAACCCGAAGAGCCTTCGGCTTTGCACGCTTCTCGACAAACCGGACCGACGCGTGGTGCACGATGTGAACGTGGACTACACCGGTTTTGTCATCCCCGACGCCTTCGTCGTGGGCTACGGTCTGGACTACGACCAGAAATACAGAAACCTTCCCTACGTCGGTGTAGTGGAATTTACGGAGGAATAATTTGACACAGCGCAGTAACACAGGTTATAAGATCTACCTGTTTATCATTTTTATTATAGTAGGCATCCTGATCTGGTATTCGTACAGTCAGAACCAACCCGTCGAATGGCGTTACACGGCCCTGACCGAGGCAGTAAAAACGGAGCCGGAGAGCATCTCGAACGTCACGATCGATCAGAACCCGGAGATCCCGACCGGTAAGGTCTACTTCCGGTCCACGCATTCTGAGGATAAGATCGTGGTCAATGTCTCCGATGTCAATGAGACGGTGCGGATGCTGGAAGAGGCCGGCATCACGGTCACTTTGGGTGACGTGAAGCGGAACAGCTACTTCATGACAACGATCTTGCCCGTGCTTATGATCATCGTGGCGCTTTACCTGCTGCTGGTGTTCTTCAACCACTCCATGGCAGCGGCGTCGGGCGGCGGGCGCAACATGTCGGACTTCGGCAAGAGCCGGGCGACCATGATATTGCCCGGAAAGAACTCAATCACATTTGCCGATGTGGCAGGTTTGGCAGAGGAGAAAGAAGACCTCGAGGAGATCGTCGATTTCCTGAAAGATCCTAAGAAATATCTGGCGCTGGGCGCGCGTATCCCGAAGGGCGTACTGCTCGTCGGCCCGCCCGGAACCGGTAAGACGCTCCTCGCTAAGGCGGTTGCCGGCGAGGCAAATACACCGTTTTTCTCGATCTCCGGTTCGGATTTCGTGGAAATGTTCGTCGGTGTCGGCGCATCCCGTGTGCGTGACCTGTTTGCGCAAGCGAAGGTAAATGCACCGTGTATCGTGTTCATCGATGAGATCGATGCAGTCGGTCGTCGGCGCGGTACCGGTATGGGCGGCGGCCACGATGAGCGCGAGCAGACACTGAACCAGCTCCTGGTGGAGATGGATGGTTTCGCGATCAATGAAGGTGTTATCGTCATGGCGGCGACGAACCGCCTGGACATCCTGGATCCGGCGCTCCTGCGTCCCGGCCGTTTCGACCGGAACATCGCGGTATCCAAGCCGGATGTGCGCGGACGTGAGGAGATTCTTAAGGTCCACGCGAAGAATAAGCCTCTGGCGGACGATGTCGACCTGACCGAGCTCTCCCGCAGCACCATCGGTTATACCGGTGCGGATCTGGAGAACCTTATGAACGAGTCGGCGATCGCTGCAGCAAAGGATGGCCGGAAGTTCATCACGAAAGAGGATATCGAGAAGTCCTACATCAAGTTGTCGGTCGGCACAGAGAAGAAATCGCGTATCGTTGCTGAGATGGAGAAGAAGATCACGGCGTACCACGAGGCTGGCCATGCGATCCTGTTGCATTTGCTTCCGAATGTAGGACCGGTGCACACGGTATCCATTATCCCTACCGGAGAGGGGGCTGCCGGTTACACCATGCCTCTTCCGGAGAAGGAAGACCTGATGTTCCACTCCAAATCGAAGCTTTTGAACGATATTTGCGTCGACATGGGAGGCCGGATCGCCGAGGACATCATCTTCGGTGATATCACGACCGGAGCTTCCCACGATATCAAACATGCAACGATCATTGCCCGCCGTATGGTGACGGAGTTCGGTATGTCCGAGAACGTCGGCGTCCTGCATTTTTGCGAGGACGATGAGGTCGTTGTCGGACGCGATCTGGGCCATGTCCGCACGTACAGTGAGGATACCGCCCGCAAGATCGATGAGGAAGTAAAGAGAATCGTTGACGAATGCTACGCGAAAGCGTATGATTTGATAAAGAAGAACGAACACGTACTGCACAGTTGTGCAGAGCTTCTTCTGAAGAAAGAAAAGATCATGGCGCCGGAGTTTGAGGCTTTGTTCGTATCGGAACCCTAAAAAATGGGAAGAATCCATACGAAAATGGTAGAATACAGTACAACTTGCACAAAAAATCCTCGAGAAATTCCTGAAACTTTGTGCACACTTTTTTTGAAAGCTGTGTTATACTATATAGCGTAAACCCCCCCAATACATTATTTGGTTTTCGCACGCGCAAGCGTTGCGGATACGATCTAATGCGAACCCGGCCCAACCCGCCGGGTTTTTTTGTTGCAGTTGCATGTGCGGCGAAGCCACACATGTAACTGGAGAAGTTTGGTTTTACGTACGAATCCTCCCGGCTTCGGACGCAAAATAAACTTCGACCCTTACTACCGCCTTACTACCGCTTATTACCATCAATCATTTAGAACGAGGTTATTCACATGCCTGGATCCCTTTTGCCGCGCAGCCGCGAAAGCATGCACGCGGACGAGACGGCGCAGTTTCGGTCGCCGTACCAGCCAAACGCCGGAGATGACGTGACGCTCAGACTCCGCATTGGCCGCGAGGACACCCCCGATGTCCGACTCATCATGGACGGTCGCGAGGACGTGCCCATGAAGCGCGTGGGGGAGGATTCGCACTTTGCGTACTACGAAGCGCAGACGGGCAGGCTTTCGGACGTGCCGCTTTCCTATCATTTCCGCGCGGACTACGCGGACGGCACGCTGTTTTACAACAAACTCGGCGTTTGTGATGTTGTGAATACCGATTACGATTTTCGGATCCTTCCCGGCTTCTATGTGCCCGAATGGGCGCAGGGCGCAGTCATTTACCAGATCTTCGTCGATCGCTTCTGCAACGGCGATCCGGCAAATGACGTGCAGACGGGAGAGTATGCTTATATCGGCGGGCAGGTCAGCCATGCGGACACATGGGACGCGCTGCCGGGCCGCTTTGACGTGCGCCGTTTCTACGGCGGCGATCTGCAGGGCGTCCGCAAGAAACTGGACTATCTGCAGGACCTGGGCGTGGAGGTCATCTACCTGAACCCCATCTTTGTTTCGCCGTCAAACCACAAATACGACGCGCAGGACTATGACCATATCGATCCGCATCTGGCGGTCATCCCCTTCGACGAGGGCGATGTGCTGCCGGAGGGCAGTTACGACAACCACGAGGCGACGCGGTACATCAACCGCACGACGCGTAAGGAGAACCTCGAGGCCAGCGACGCGTATTTCGCGGAACTGGTGCGGGAGATCCACGCGCGCGGCATGAAGATCATCCTCGACGGTGTGTTTAATCACTGCGGTTCCTTCAACCGTTACATGGATGCGGAGTTCTTATACAGCGACCGTCCGGAGTATGAGCCGGGCGCGTTCATCACGGGCAGCAGCCCCTACCATTCGTATTTTTCATTTGAGGAGGACTCATACTGGCCGTGCAATCGTGCGTACAACGGCTGGTGGGGGCACCGGACGTTGCCGAAACTCAACTACGAGGCGTCGCCCGAGCTCGAGGAGGAGATGCTTCGCATTGGCCGCAAATGGGTTTCCGAGCCCTACTGCGCAGACGGCTGGCGGCTGGACGTCGCGGCGGACCTGGGCCACTCCGACGAATACAACCACACGTTCTGGCGGAAGTTCCGCGCGAACGTGCGCGAGGCAGCGCCGCAGACGCTGATCCTGGCGGAGCACTACGGCGATCCCGCTTCCCATCTTTCGGGCGGCGAATGGGACACTGTGATGAATTACGATGCGTTTATGGATCCGGTCACGTATTTCCTGACCGGACTGGATAAACATTCGGACAGCTATGACGGCGGACGGCTGGGGAACGGAGACTGGTTCTTCCGTAACATTACCCACCACATGAGCCGCATGTCCGGACCGTCGCTTCTGGCGGCGATGAACGAGATCTCGAACCACGACCATTCGCGCTTCATGACGCGCACGAACCACACGGTCGGCCGGCTTTCTTCCCGCGGAAGCGAGGCGGCGGAGCGTGGGATCAACAAGGCGGTCTTCCGCCTGGGCGTGGTGATGCAGATGACGTGGCCGGGTGCCCCGACCGTCTACTACGGCGACGAGGCCGGCCTGGTAGGCTGGACGGATCCCGACAACCGGCGGACCTACCCTTGGGGCCGCGAGGACCTCGAGATGATCGAGTTTCATCATTATATCATTGGCATCCACAAGCGGACGCAGTGCCTGCGGACCGGCTCGCTCGTCCTCCTGACGGCGCAGCCCGGCATGATCTCCTACGGACGTTTTGATGCGAACAGCTACGCGGTCGTTGTGGTCAATGTCAGTGAGACACAGCAGAAACTGTATGTACCCGTATGGCGCGTAGGCGCACCGGAAAACGATCCGGAGGCCATCTGCCGCGTCATGCTGACCGGGATCTCCGGTTATAATGTCGGCCGTGTTCCTTATGAAACCCGCGATGGTTACATCGTGGCGGACATGTTGCCGACCTCGTGCGCGGTATTCACCGGCACGTTCGAAGATCGCCCGACTGAATAGATTGAGAGGTTTACGAAGAGGTAACTATGAAAGCTATGAAAGCACAGAAGATCGCCCTGGCCATTCTGGGCGCGATCACGCTCATCCTTTTGACCGTTGTGCTCTCGACCGTCGGAAGTCTGTCCTCTATCGCAGAACAGCGCGCGGCAAATGACGCGAAGATCTCTGCGATCGAGCAGGAGAAGGCGGTCGTCCAGTCCGTGTGGGATTCCCTGCAGGACGAGTACGACGCGAAGCAGAAGGAGTCCCTATCGTATGCGGCGATGGAGCGCGCGGACGGTCGCGTGCAAGAGAGCGCCGACCGGTTGGAGGAGCAGATCGCCCAGATGAAGGAGCAGATCGCCGAGCAATCGGCAGCGATCGCCCATGATGAAGCGATCCTTGCGTATCTGAAACAATTGGCCGCGGAGTCTTCATTGGCAACGGAAGAGGTCGAAACTCTTCCTCAAATCGATTTTGAGGAGGGAAGAGAATGACCGAAAGAGAGAGAGCTTTACGCATCAAGCGTTTAAAAGAACAGCGCAGACGCACGTGGCGGCGCATGGCGATCGGGCTCAGACTGCTGGTCGGCGCGATCGTTATCCTGCTCGTTGTGTGGCTGTTGGTCGGCGTGACGAAGCGCGTGCGCATGAGTGAGCTGGCGAAGCAGAACGCACAGTTGACGAGGCTGGAAGAGGACCTGTCGACGCTGGAGAAGCAGAATAAGACGGTGGAAGACCTGATCCGGACCATCGAGGAGGCCCTCAGCGCGTATAAGGATACGCCGAAGACTGAACAGCAGAAGCGTCTGGAGCACTACGAAGATGAGATCGTGAACCTGAACCACGAGATCGAGGATGCTTCCCAGGAAGCGGAAGAGGTAAAAGCGAAGATCGCTGAATATAAGAAGCTTCTGTCGATCAACCCGCGGGAAGAGGTAACACTTCCCGAGCCGGTGACTGAGGAAGTGATCCCTACCGAAGCGATCCCCGGCGGCGAGATCATAGAGCAGCCGACACAGCAAATTCCGGTCGAGCAGCCTACCCAGATCATCGATGAGGATGAATTCGAACGCGAATGATCGTTTTTTGATCGTTTTGACCGATTTTTGTAAGAAAGATGCGGTGGACATTTTCCGCTGATTTCGCTATACTGATGATATGGCGCGCGGGCCGAATGAAGCCCGGACGCATAGAAAGAGGTAAAAACATGGAATTTTTGATCGAAGGTATACAAACTCTGGCTCAGGAACCGGAACGTCTCGTGATGTTTGCTGTCGGAGCCTTACTGATCTGGCTGGGCATCAAAAAGGGTTATGAGCCCGCGCTTCTTATTCCTATGGGCTTCGGCGCGATCCTCGTGAACTTCCCGTTCTCGGCAGTTCTGAACCAGGAGATCGCGACTTCTACAGGTGGCTCGATCCATGCTGCCGGTATTATCGACTGGCTGTTTAATGTCGGGATCGAGGCATCCGAAATGATGCCCATCCTGTTGTTCATCGGTATCGGTGCGATGATCGATTTCGGCCCGTTGCTTTCCAACCCGAAGATGTTCCTCTTCGGTGCGGCGGCGCAGTTCGGCATCTTTTTTGCCATCTCGATGGCGACTCTGCTGGGATTTGACCTGAAGGACGCTGCGTCCATCGGTATCATCGGAGCAGCGGACGGCCCGACATCGATCCTGGTATCTCAGGTCCTGAATTCCAAATATGTCGGAGCCATCGCGGTCTGCGCATATTCCTACATGGCTCTGGTTCCGATCATCCAGCCGACGGTCATCAAGCTCATCACCACTAAGAAAGAGCGTAAGATCCGCATGGCATATACCGCGGCCAATGTTTCCAAGCGCACGCGCATTTTATTCCCGATCGTCGTAACCTTTGTTGTCGGTCTGATCGCCCCTTCAGCGCTCGGCCTGGTAGGCTTTTTGATGTTCGGTAATCTGATCCGTGAGTGCGGCGTTCTCGGAACCATGAACGAGACGGCGCAGAATACACTCACCAACCTGATCACACTGCTTCTCGGTATCACGATCGCATGCAGCATGCAGGCGAAGGCTTTTGTAACCGTAGAGACGCTCATGATCATGGCGATCGGTCTGACGGCGTTCATCTTCGACACCATCGGCGGCGTTATGTTTGCAAAACTGCTGAATCTATTTTCGAAGAATAAGATCAACCCGATGGTCGGCGCTGCCGGTATCTCGGCCTTCCCGATGGCTTCCCGTGTCGTTCAAAAGATGGCGCAGGAAGAGGAACCCGGAAATATCGTGATCATGCATGCAGCCGGTGCAAATGTTGCCGGACAGGTAGCCAGCGCGGTTGCCGGCGGTATCGTCATCAAGCTCGTGCTTGGTATGCTGTAGGAGGTGCGGGAAAATATGTATAGTCCATTTGAATATTTAACGGTAGTAACAGATGTATCTCAGGTCGCAGGTGAGGCTCTGGGCGAAACAACAGCCACCGAAACCATGGAACAGAGCGAAGTCATCGCGAAGTCCTTTGAACTGATGGGTAAAGGCCTGCTCGGCATCTTTGTTACGATCACCATCATTATGATCTGCGTGTTTATTCTGATGCATATCTCCAAAGGAGAAAACGCAGGAAAGACCGCGGAGAAGACCGATAAATAAGTAAATGTACGCAGATCCGGCCGCGTAAGGCGGCAGGATCTGCGTTTTCTGTATACGATCGAAACTCGAAGGGTACAAAACCGCCGAAAAGCGTTAACAGTTGACAATTTGCGAAATCGTTTAAGTTGTGAGAAAAACTGCAAAAATTGTTAAAGATTGTAAAAATTAAACAGGTCTTCGAGCAGTTTGAACAAAAAAACGACCGGATTCATGGGTGGGGGGTATTGCTTCGTTATACAGGCAGTGCGCAAAATATGAATGAAATGTGAAAAAACCATGAACAGAGCAAGGTTTGGGCGAAAAATCGCAAGATTTGAGAAGCAGAAGTACGGGTTATGGTGTAAAATGACAGTGTAGCGTGAGGGAATGAGTTCTCTTTTTGTGCGATTATAACAAAACGGTATGATCGATACGGGTTGGGGTGCATAGCACCCGGTCACTGATCCCTAGAAGAAAAGAGGCTATTACCACTCACAGCATTTCTGAAGTGAGATACTTCGGATAATTCTTAACTATTTAAGGAGGAAAAAAATGGTTAAAAAGAATTTAACTAAGGTTGCTGCTCTTGGTATGATTTCTGCTATGGCAGTTACTTCCATGTTCGGTTGCTCCAAGGATGATAAGGATCCTACAAAGGCAACTAACAGCGGTGACAACAATCAGCCCAACGGTAAGAAGACCGAAATCAACGTTTACGCTTTCACAAAGGAAGTTCCCAACATGTTCAAGAAGTATGTTGCGACCCATAAGGACTTTGCTGATAAGTACGAGTTGAAGTTCACACAGGTTACCACCGATAACGGTGCTTACCAGAGCGCTCTGGATGCTGCTCTTGCAGATGACGGTGCTCCTAACATGTACATGGCAGAGGCAGCTTTCGTTAAGAAATACACCACAGGTTCTGCTTCCAAGTACGCTTGCACATACGAAGATCTTGGTATCGACGTAGAGAACAAGATCAAGGATGCTGGTATCGCTCAGTACTCCGCTGATATCACCAGAAGAGACGGCAAGGTCGTAGCTCTTGGTTATCAGGCAAACGGCGGTGCTTTCATCTACAACCGTGACGTTGCTAAGGACGTTATCGGCAGCGATGATCCTGCAGAAGTTCAGAAGGCTCTCGGAAATAACTGGGACAGCTTCTTCGAACTCGCTGAGAAGTGTAAGGCTAAGGGCTATGCTATCGTATCCGGTGACGGCGATATCTGGCACGCAATCGAGAACAGCTCCGATAAGGGCTGGGTTGTAGACGGCAAGCTTTACATCGATCCTAAGAGAGAGAAGTTCTTTGACTACTCCATGAAGCTTAAAGAGAACGATTACCACAACGATACTCAGGACTGGCAGGAAGGCTGGTTCGCAGATATGGCTGAGATCGGTCCCAAGAAGGTTCTTGGTTTCTACGGTCCCGCTTGGTTGATCAACTACACACTGCATGACAACTGTGGTGATACCGCTGGTCACTGGGGCGTATGTAAGCCGAACATCGGTTTCTTCTGGGGCGGCACATGGCTTGTTGCTAACAAGAACGTTCTTGACAACGCAGAGCTTAAGGCAGGCGTTAAGGAACTCATCGAGTGGGTAACTCTTGATACAACCGAGTCTGGTCTGCAGTATCAGTGGGCTAACGCTACATTCGATTATCCGGATCCCAGCGATACAAAGGACGTTGTAGCTTCTAGCGTAGTAATGGGCAAGTCCGATGGTAAGATGGAATTCCTGGCTGGTCAGGATGCATTCCCTGTATTCATCGAAGGCTGCGCATATGCAAAGGGCGACAACCTCACCGAGTACGATGAGAAGATCAATACATTCTTCAGAGATGCTGTTCGTTCTTACACCAAGGGTGAGAGCACCAAGGAAGAAGCAATCAAGTGGTTCAAGGAGCAGGTTAAGAATACCTTCGAGTCCATTAAGGTTGAATGATTATCTGCTAACTGAATATAAGTTGCAGTCAGCCAGTGAGGGTAAGCAGTTTCGGCTGCTTACCCTTACTTTTTAGAAGAAAGGAGGGGCTACTCCTTGAAGTCTCTTGAAACAGAAAACGCGAATGACGTTGCTGTCGAAGTAACTACCGAAGCGCCTATAAGACACAGAAGGCTCAATCATAATGCGTTCGGTTACATCTTCAGCATTCCTTTCGTTATTGTATATCTTATTTTTCATTTGTATCCTACGGTCTATACGGTATTCCTTAGTTTTACAAACGCCCGCGGTCTGGATCAGGAAAAGATCTCTCTTTTGACCACCAACATTTTTGATAACTACAAGAGGATCCTGGATAATTCATCCTTCCGTGAAGGTTTTGTTAATACATTCGCGATATGGATCATGAACTTTATCCCGCAGATGCTTTTGGCGCTGCTTTTGACGGCGTGGTTTACCCGCCATCGTAACAAGATCCGCGGCCAAGGTTTCTTCAAAGTCGTATTCTATATGCCGAATATTATTACTGCGGCATCCGTTGCGCTCCTGTTCTCCGCACTGCTCGGCTATCCGATCGGACCGGTGAATGACCTTTTGGTTAAGTCCGGAGTCCTTTCTAAATCGTACTACTTTATGAATGATAAGACGATCGCCCGTATCGTGGTTGCGTTCATTCAGTTCTGGATGTGGTATGGTTATACGATGATCATCCTGATCTCCGGTGTATTAGGTATTAACCCTGAGATCTTTGAGTCGGCAGACGTAGACGGCGCGAGTGAATTTAAGACGTTTATTCATATCACGCTTCCGAACCTGAAGCCGATCATGCTCTATACGCTGGTTACGTCTTTGATCGGTGGTATCACCATGTACGATATCCCGAAATCTATTACTGACGGTAACGGCGGACCCCGTAATGCGACTCTTACAAATACGATCTTCATCTACAATCAGATCTTCAGTGGTGACTATAACTACAAGAATGCATCTGCTGCTAGTATGTTGATATTCCTTGTCATCCTCGTTCTTTCAGCTTTCGTATTCATTATGTTGACCGATAAGGACGAAGCTCAGGAGAAGAAAGAGAATAAGAAACGCATGAAGGAATTTAGGCGTGCGCAAAAGCTCGCTAAGCAGGGAGGTGGATTCTGATGACATTGATCATGGATAATAATGGCGTTCAGCCCGAATTAACATCGATACAGGAAGAGAATCGCCCGAAAAAGAAGAAAAAAGCGATCGTCTTTAAGATCGTTGCGTATGCGGTATGCATCTTCCTTGCGCTCCTGAGCATTTTCCCTTTCTGGGTAATGTTTATCAACGCGACCAGAAGTTCACCCGAGATCAAGGCGCATGGCGTTTCGTTGATCCCTTCGACCCACTTGGCACAGAATATCGATTATATCACGAAGCAGGGTGAGTTCAAAGCCATGAGAGGTTTCTTTAACTCGCTCATCATATCCATCGGATCGACGCTTTGCGGCATCTATTTCTCGACGATGACTGCTTTTGCATTGGTTGCCTATGAATGGAAACTTAAGAACGCTTTCTTTACGTTCATTATGGCGATCCTGATGATCCCTGCACAGCTCACAGGTATTGGTTTCTATAAGTTCATGTATAAGATCCACATGACCGGATCTTTCATTCCGCTGATCATACCGAGCGTAGCTGCTGCCGGAACCGTATTCTTTATGCGGCAATATATGAAACCATCGCTTCCCATGGAGATCCTTCAGTCCGCCCGTATCGACGGCGCAGGCGAAATCCGTATCTTCCATACCATCGTGCTTCCTCTGATGAAGCCTGCGATGGCTACACAGGCTATCTTTGCATTTGTTAACAGCTGGAACCAGTTGTTCATGCCTCAGATGTTGCTTCTTCGTGATAAGACGAAGTACACCATGCCTATGATGGTCAGCCTCCTTCGAGGCGATATCTACAAGACAGAGTTCGGTGCTATCTACGTTGGATTGGCCATGACCGTCCTACCGCTGTTCATAGTCTACTTCCTGCTGTCTAAGTACATCATTGCAGGTATTGCTTTGGGCGGCGTTAAGGGTTGATTATGGCTCAGTACAAAGAAAGTACGCCTTTTGGCATTATCATGCGAGTCTTGGGTGATCTGATCACACTGAATATCCTCTGGCTCGTGTGCGCGGCTCCGATCGTTACGTTCGGGGCATCTACGACCGCTATGGTATCTACGATGTTTAAACGTCGCAGGTACCATGGCGTTCCTGTCGTTAAGACATTTATTAAAGAATTCGGAAAGAATTTCCGCAAGGCTACGCTCATCAATCTGGTATTTCTGCCTCTGATGGCGATCGCTATAGTCGATTATTGGTTTTCGTTCCAGAAGGCCTCCGGCGCAGTTTACTATCTGTATATGGGCATTGCGTCCGTAGCCCTCATTGCGGCGCTTATGATCCTGACCTTTGCTTTTTCACAGCTTTCCGTATTTGATAACAAAGTTAAAAACTACCTTAAGAACTCATTTATTTTAGCGATGATCGCTCCGGGGAGGATGCTTCTGTGTTGGTTGTTTTTCTTTATCCCGTGGGGTATTTTGTTTTACGTCTGGTATCCGTATGACTTTTTGGCATATTTCGGAGCTTTTTACCTGATTTGGGGCATATCCGGACCGGCCTATCTGTCGGTCATGCAACTCGAAAAGGTGTATTCCCGCTTCGGTTATGATAAAAAACCGAAGGAGCCGGAAGAAGAATAAATGAATCCGTACAGGGAAGGCAAACGAAGACGAAAGATCACGTTTGCCTCCCTTTTCTATTTGGAAAGATTATGAGTAATACTACCATTTTGAAACATATACCGGTCGAGGTATATATATATAAGACCGATCCTGCGGTCGCACCCGGAAGGCAGCATGAACTGGGGGAGACGCTCCTGGATCATGTGCTCGCGGACAATGGTATCACGCAGTATGAGCGGATCCGTACGAAGAAAGGGAAACCTCTGATCTACGCGCCGGATCATCACTCGGGTGGAGCGGACCGCAAGTCGGAGATCTGCCACGTTTCGCTCAGCCACACGCCGGGCTTTGTAATATGCGCTCTTTGCCTCGAGCGTCCGGTCGGTATCGACGTAGAGATCCCGGGCGGACATAAACTTTCCGCGTCGCAGATGCGGCGGACGGAGAGGAAACTTCTGAAGCAGGAGTTTGAGCCGGAGTTTGAGGCGACATTGGCCGCGGCAGACGAACAGCAGCTTCGTGAGAGGACCGACAGGTTTTGCGAGCGCTGGACCCTGGCGGAGGCCTTCGGTAAGATGAAGGGCGTCGGGCTCGCATTTTCCGAGAGATATGATGAGATCGTCACGTGCCCTCACGAAACGCGACACATCGAAAACGCGGTCATCACCGTGCTGACAGACGGAACCGCAGAGGAACGCCTGACGGCCGAATGGAAAGAGATTTCTATATAAATTAACGGTGGTAATTTCCCGTCGGATTCGGTATAATATCATATGAGAACTTCGCGCGAAGGAATGGTTTCCGACGCGCATGACATATATACAAAACGAATAACAAGGAGAGATTTATGGCATTTACGATTCCTGAAGCGTACGAACTGGTGAAAAAGCAGGACCTCCCGCGCATCCATTCTGTCGGCTACATTTTGCGCCACAAAAAGAACGGAGCCCGCGTGGTCCTTTTGGAAAATGACGACAATAATAAGGTGTTCACCATCGGCTTCCGCACACCTCCGAAGGACAGCACCGGTGTTGCACACATCGTCGAACATACGACACTGTGCGGCTCGGAGAAATACCCGGCAAAAGACCCCTTCATCGAACTGGCGAAGGGCTCCCTCAACACCTTCCTGAATGCGATGACCTACCCGGATAAAACGATCTACCCGGTAGCGTCTTGCAACGCGAAGGACCTGAATAACCTGATGTCCGTTTACATGGACGCAGTGTTCCACCCGAATATCTACAAGAATAAGGCGTTCTTCCTGCAGGAAGGCTGGCGCTACGAACTTACGGACCGCGAAGCGCCGCTCACACTGAACGGTGTTGTTTACAGCGAGATGAAGGGCGCATTTTCCTCGCCGGATGAGTGGCTGAGCTACGAGACGAACCGCAGACTGTTCCCGAACCATACTTATGGTATCGAGTCCGGCGGACTGCCCGAGGCGATCCCGGACCTGACCTACGAGGACTTCCTGAAGTTCCACAGCGTTTTCTATCATCCGTCGAACTCCTACATTTGCCTCTATGGTAACCTGGATTTCACGGAGCGTCTGGAATACATGGACAGAGAGTATCTGTCGAAATATGACCGCATTTTCCCGGATTCCGAGATCCCGCTTCAGCAGCCGCTGAAGGAGGTCGTTCGCGATATCGCTTACTATGGCATCACCCGCGAAGAGAAGATCGAGCACAACACCTACCTGAGCTGGGCGCGCGTATTCCCGGAGATCAATGACTCCACGACGCTGGCTGCCTGGGACATTTTGGAGGACCTGCTGCTGAGATCGTCCGGCGCTTACCTGCGCGATGCGCTCGCAAAGGCCGGCATCGGCGCGAACTGCTACGGCGGCATCGGAACGTACCGCAGACAGCCGACCTTCGAGGTCATCGCACAGAGCGCGGAGACTGACCAGCGCGACGCGTTTGAAGAAGTCATCGTGTCTACCCTGAAGGAGCTCGTTGCAAACGGTATCCCGAAGCGCAAACTGCTGGCGTCGATCAATGCGTACGAGTTCCGCGCACGCGAGCTCGATTACGGTCGTACCCCGCGTGGACTGAACATCACCATCAACATGTTGTCCGACTGGCTCTATGACGATGACGCTCCCTTCCGTGCTTACGAGGACAATGAACTCTTTGATAAACTTCGCAAACTCTCGGAAAGCGATTTCTACGAGAAGTTGATCGAGACCTACCTGCTGTCGAATAACAATGGTATGGTACTGGCTCTGCTGCCAAAGCAAGGGCTGAATGAAGAGCGCGACGCTGCATTGGCCGAAAAGCTCGCAGCGAAGAAGGCGACGTTGTCGGACGCTGAGATGGATGCCCTGATCGAGCAGACCGCGAAACTGAAGGAATTCCAGGAGACCCCTTCGACGAAGGAAGAACTGGAAATGATCCCGATGCTTTCGAAAGAGGACATCGATAAGAAGAACCCGCAGCTCATCTACGGAGAGACGACATTTGCCTCCCGCCCGCTGGGTTACTGCACGACGGAGACGAACGGCATCGTTTATTCGAACTTCATGTTCGATGAGCGCTACCTCGATCTCAGCGAGATCCAGTATCTGGAGATCCTTTCGTTGCTCCTGATCGATCTCGATACGGAGAATTACACTTATAGTGAACTGAGCGACGAGATCAAACTCGTGGCTGGCAATATGATGACCCAGACCTGGAATTTCGGTTCCTACTATGGCGGCGATGGCAAGACCTACCTGCGTATCATCTTTAAGACGCTGGAGCGTAACCTGAAGCCGACGCTCGCGCTGGTCGAAGAAGTTCTGCTCCGCACGAAGTTCACGGATGAGAAGAGGATCCACGACCTGATCGCGCGCGCCTGCGCACGTAAGGAGTCCGACATCCAGTGGGGCGGCGATGGTTTCGCTTCGGACCGCGCATCGGCGAATATCTCCAACATCTCCTGGAATGAAGAGATGCGGACCGGACTGTCGTACTACCGCTTCATTAAAGATATCAATGATAACTGGGATGAGAAGAAGGATGCCCTGATCGAGCATCTGCAGAAACTCTACCGGGAGATCTTTACACAGAACCATTTGAAACTGTTCATCACTTCACCGGATCCGGCTCCGTATGAGGAAGCATTTGCCGAAACGGTCGCAAAACTGCCGAAGGGTGACCCGAACGAGACACTGAAGAGCTGGACTCCGGATCGCAAGGTGACCGAGAAGGGAGAGGGCTTCAAGACGGCGGCACAGATCCAGTTTGTAGCGCGTGCCGGAAAGTACGACCGCGCCGACTATCCGGAACTCAACGATGGTAACCTTCAGGTGCTCCGCGTGATCCTGAACTTCGAGTACCTTTGGACGAAGATCCGCGTGCTTGGCGGCGCTTACGGCTGCTACTTCAGCCCGTCGTTCAGCGGCATGGTGGAAATGGCGACCTACCGTGATCCCCAGCTTCGCGCATCGGACGAAGTATTCGATCAGATCCCGGACTACATCGAGAGCATCGACCTGTCCGAGCGTGACGAATTGAAATACATCATCGGCGCCATCAGTTCCTTCGATACCCCGCTTACGGCTCTGGATAAGGGCAATACGGCGATGGGACGTATGGAGAGCGACGTCAACGAGGAGATGTGGCAGCGGATACGTGACCAGATCCTCGCAACGGACAGCGCGCAACTGCGTAAGGCTGCGCCGGCGATCCGCGAGGCGCTCAGCAAGCGCTACTTCTGCGTTATCGGTAACGGCGAGGCGATCGAGCGCGATAAAGACCTGTTCACATCGATCGAGCAGATGTTCTCATAAGACCCTGAAAGGGATTGGTTTTTCATGGAAGATAACAAGAATCAAAACGAAACGACCCGGTCCGGCTTTGTGACGCTGATCGGACGTCCGAACGTCGGCAAATCCACGCTGATGAACCATCTGATCGGGCAGAAGATCGCGATCACGTCGAAGAAGCCGCAGACGACCCGCAACCGGATCCGCACCGTCTACACCGACGAGCGCGGCCAGATCATATTTCTGGACACTCCCGGCATGCATAAGGTGAAAAATAAACTGGGCACGTATATGGAAGATGTCGTCTTAAAGACGATAAAAGAAGTCGACCTCATCCTGTGGCTCGTCGAGCCGACGACTTACGTCGGCGCCGGCGAGCAGGAGATCGTAAAACTCCTGAAGCAGTTGAAGGTCCCCGTGCTTCTCGTGATCAATAAGACCGACACCATCCAAAAAGAAGAGATCACGCAGGTCCTCGCGACTTACAACAGCCTGATGAATTATGCAGGCGTGGTCTGCGTGAGCGCGCTGAAGGATAAAGGCGTGGACGACGTTCTGGCGGCGATCTTCGAGCATTTGCCGTACGGTCCCATGTTGTACGACGAGGAGACCGTAACGGACCAGACCATGCGCCAGATCGCTGCGGAGATGATCCGCGAGCAGGCGCTGCGCCTTCTGTCGGATGAGATCCCGCACGGGATCGCGGTGGAGATCGACCGCATGAAAGAGCGGAACGAGTCGCTCACTGACATCGAGGCGACCATTATCTGCGAGCGTGACTCGCATAAGGGCATCATCATCGGAAAGGGCGGCGCCATGCTGAAGAAGATCGGCTCGGGCGCGCGAAAGAACATCGAGGAGATGCTCGAGATGCAGGTAAACTTAAAACTTTGGGTGAAGGTGCGCGAGAACTGGCGGGACGATGCTATGCTCCTGAGCAGTCTGGGCTACGACCCGAAGGAATTAAAAGGAAAATGATCTATGAATGCTGAGACGATCGTGACAGGCGTGGTGGCGAAAAGTACGCCGGTCGGGGAAAATGACCGGGTGCTCGAGCTGATCACGAAAGAGCGCGGGAGAATAACGGTATTTGCCAGAGGCTGTCGCCGCCCGCGGTCGCGTCTGGTCGCTTACACGCGCCCGTTTTGCTTCGCGGAGTTCACGATCATCAGCGGCAGCAGCAACCACCTCCAGGATGCGAAGGCCATCAACTTCTTTGAAGACCTGCCTTTGGATTACGAGGCATATATCTACGCTTCGTATTTCATGGAGTTTGCCTGCTATTTTGTGCTGGAGGAGATGGAGAGCACGGACGTTTTGAACCTGCTGTTCCTGGCTCTGAAAGCATTGACCGCGAAGAATAAGATGCCGCGGAAACTGGTGCGTTTCGCATTCGAGATGCGCATGTTGGTGATGGGCGGTTTCGGTCCGTACATCCATGAGTGCATCGAGTGCGGCAAGGCCTGCGAGGAGGGCTGGTTTTACCACAGCCGCGGCGGCCTGGTCTGCAAGGAATGCCGGGGCGCGGACACTGGCGGCGTATACCTCGGTAAGACCGAGCTCTTCACGTTGCGCTACGTTTGCGCGGCGCCGCTTAAGGAACTTTTCGGATTTACGCTTTCGCCGGAAGTGGAAGCGCGCGTGCTGGAGTTCTGCGAGGCGTACAAACGACGGAATATCGAACGCCGTCCGGGACAGTTCCCGTCGCTCGACGAGCTGAACCGTATGGAGCCGATGCCGTGAAACCATCGAATGAAGAGCGGACCGGATACAAAATTCACATATGCACTTGCATGACGGTTAGAAATAGTGTATAATATTCTGCGACAGTTTTTTGCAGTAGGGCAAACAAACTGTGCAGACCTGCACGTTCGGTGCAGGTGGGAGGAGATCGTATGAAGAGATTCAAGGCCAGAATGACATTGGCCGCGCTTTCCCTGGCAGCGCTTACCGCGCTCAGCGGCTGTAAGATAGTCAGTCCGACGGAGGAGACAAAATCGACCGGATCGGATTCGAGTTCGTCGTCCACGACGAAGTCCGGTAAGACAGAACCCGGAGGGACGAACGCTCCGCAGGGTTCGACGGCTGTACCGGTGACCATGCCGGCGAAAGGCGAGTATACATTTACCGCACAGGACACCAGCCTGTTCGTTCGTTGCGACGGCTCGATCGAGTCACTTGAGACCGACTCGAAGTTCGATAAGGCGTACTACAACGTCGACGAATTTAAGAAGGACATGATCACCCCGATCATCAACAAGTACACGGCAACGACCACGTCGAAGACGGCGGTCACGCTGGCACAGTGTGATCTGAAGGACACGACATTGTCCCTGAAGTTTAAATATGAAACACCGGAAGATTACCTCAAGTTCAACAAATCGTTCAACGAGTACTTCGAGAACTGGGAGCTCTTCGTAGTATGTAAGGTTTCCGATATCGGCGATTTCAACACGGACATCGTTGGTGCATTCGTGGATACCGAGGGCAATGCGATCTCTTCCACGAAGATCAAAGAGACATGCAAAGACTACTACATTTGCGCGGTAAACTTCAACGGAAAGCTTCCAGACGGCGTAAGCGGACAGTTCTTCTTCGAGGGAAATGTCTACTATGTGTCGACCGGCTTGAAGATCGAGGATAAAAACTCGGTTAAACTTTACGAAAGCAGTGACGTACAGTACGTCATCTTCTATTGATCCTATAGTCAATATTCACAAAGCGGATGCCTGCATTCGCTTTTGTGTCATTTTAAACCAAAAAACGAAAAGTACGAATGTGAGGTTCACGACATGGAAAAGACATTGGATAAGATCGTCGCTCTTTGTAAGAGCAGAGGTTTTGTATATCCCGGCTCCGAGATCTACGGCGGCCTGGCGAACACCTGGGACTACGGTAACCTGGGCGTAGAACTTAAGAACAACATCAAAAAGGCTTGGTGGAAGAAGTTCATCCAGGAGAGCCCTTACAATGTCGGCGTAGACTGCGCGATCCTGATGAACCCGCAGACATGGGTGGCTTCCGGCCATCTGGGCGGTTTCTCCGATCCTTTGATGGATTGTAAGGCGTGTCACGAGCGTTTCCGTGCAGATAAGCTCATTGAAGACTATATGGCTGAGAACGGCATTACCATCGAGGGCAGTGTCGATGCATGGACGAATGAGCAGATGAAGGCTTACATCGACGAGAAGGGCATTTGCTGTCCGACCTGCGGTAAGAAGGACTTCACCGACATCCGCCAGTTCAACCTTATGTTTAAGACGTTCCAGGGCGTTACCGAGGATGCGAAGGCAGTTGTTTACCTGCGTCCCGAGACCGCTCAGGGTATCTTTGTAAACTTTAAGAACGTTCAGCGTACATCCCGTAAGAAGGTTCCGTTCGGCATCGGCCAGATCGGTAAGAGCTTCCGTAACGAGATCACACCTGGTAACTTCACTTTCCGTACCCGTGAGTTCGAGCAGATGGAACTCGAGTTCTTCTGCAAACCCGGCACGGATCTGGAGTGGTTTGCATACTGGAAGCAGTTCTGCATCAACTGGCTGAAGGAGCTGGGCATTAAGGACGAAGAGATGCGTGCCCGCGACCATTCTCCGGAGGAGCTTTGCTTCTACAGTAAGGCGACCACGGACCTTGAGTTCCTGTTCCCGTTCGGTTGGGGCGAGCTTTGGGGTATCGCGGATCGTACCGACTACGACCTGACCCAGCACCAGAACACCTCAGGCGAGGATATGGCGTACTTTGACGATGAGACGAAGGAGAAGTACATCCCGTACGTTATCGAGCCGTCATTGGGCGCAGATCGCGTTACACTGGCATTCCTGTGCGCTGCTTACGACGAGGAGACCATCGGTGACGGTGATGTCCGCAACGTAATGCACTTCCACCCGGCGATCGCTCCGGTGAAGATCGGCGTTCTGCCGCTCTCTAAGAAGCTGAACGAAGGCGCTGAGAAGATCTTTGCCGACCTTTCGAAGATCTACAACTGTGAGTTCGACGACCGCGGTAACATCGGTAAGCGTTATCGTCGTCAGGACGAGATCGGTACTCCGTTCTGCGTGACCTACGACTTCGAGAGCGAGACCGACGGTTGCGTAACCGTTCGTGAGCGTGACACCATGGAGCAGGAGCGCGTGGCGATCACAGACCTGAAGGCATACTTCGAGAAGAAGTTTGAATATTGATAAAAGCGAGACCGCATAACGGTTTTGCACACATTGTCCGCGCCCTCTGTCGGGATTTTGACAGGTGGCGCGGATTTTTGGCTCTCAGAGCCTTCAAATAAGGGAAAATGCGAAAAAATTGAAAAAAACCCTTTACTATAAGTCTCAAAGTTGATATAATCGACGTATCGCAGTGAGTTTCTCGCGCCGGTCTTTCTTGCGCGGCTCACTTGTGTTGTGTCTTAAAGCAAGATACACACCATGTCATCACAGTGACATAATAAAGTAACTACGGCAGATGCCGAATGATTAGGAGGTTTTAACAAATGGCAAAAAAGTGGGTCTACATGTTTAGTGAAGGCGACATGACCATGCGTAATCTTCTCGGTGGTAAGGGTGCAAACCTGGCTGAGATGACCGGCATTGGACTTCCCGTTCCGCAGGGCTTCACGATCACGACTGAGGCTTGTACACAGTACTATGAGGATGGTCGTAAGATCAACGATGAGATCATGGGTCAGACCATGGAGTATGTAGCAAAGATGGAGGAACTCAACGGCAAGAAGTTCGGTGACCTCAAGAATCCTCTCTTGGTTTCCGTACGTTCCGGTGCGCGTGCATCTATGCCCGGTATGATGGATACCATCCTGAATCTTGGTTTGAATGATGAGGTCGTAGCGGCTATGATCGCCGGCAACCCGGATCCCGCATTTGAGCGTTTCGTATACGATTCCTACAGACGTTTCATCCAGATGTTCTCGGATGTCGTTATGGAAGTTGGTAAGAAGTACTTTGAGAAGCTCATCGACGAGATGAAGGCTGAGAAGGGTGTTCAGTTCGACGTTGACCTGAACGCAGCTGACCTGAAGAAGCTCGCTGAGCAGTTCAAGGCTGAGTATAAGAATCAGCTGGGTAAGGACTTCCCGTCCGATCCGGTAGAGCAGCTTAAGCTCGCTATCGAGGCTGTATTCCGTTCTTGGGATAACCCTCGTGCAAACGTATATCGTCGTGATAACGATATCCCTTATTCCTGGGGTACTGCAGTAAACGTAATGCCCATGGTATTCGGTAACCTCAACAACGAGTCCGGTACCGGTGTTGCATTTACCCGTGACCCTGCAACCGGTGAGAAGAAGCTCATGGGTGAGTTCCTTAAGAACGCACAGGGCGAAGACGTTGTTGCCGGTGTTCGTACTCCTATGCCGATCGCACAGATGGAGCAGGAGTTCCCTGAAGCATACGCTGAGTTCATCAAGGTATGTGAGACACTTGAAAACCACTATCATGACATGCAGGATATGGAGTTCACCGTTGAGAACCGTAAGCTCTACATGCTGCAGTGCCGTAACGGTAAGAGAACCGCTCAGGCTGCTCTTCAGATCGCTTGCGACCTCGTAGACGAGGGACACAAGACCGAGGCTGAGGCTGTTGCTATGATCGATCCTCGTAACCTGGATACACTTCTTCACCCTCAGTTCGATGCTGCTGCTCTGAAGGCTGCTAAGCCTCTGGGTAAGGGCCTCGGCGCTTCTCCGGGTGCTGCTACCGGTAAGGTCGTATTTACCGCTGATGACGCAGTAGTTTGGAAAGAGAAGGGCGAGAAGGTCGTTCTGGTTCGTCTTGAGACCTCTCCCGAGGATATCACCGGTATGAAGGCTGCTCAGGGTATCCTGACAGTTCGTGGTGGTATGACCTCTCACGCAGCCGTTGTTGCTCGTGGTATGGGTACCTGCTGTGTATCCGGTTGCGGCGACATCGCTATGGACGAAGAGAATAAGAAGTTCACCCTGGGTGGTGAGACATTCGTTGAAGGAGACTGGATCTCCATCGACGGTACCACAGGTAACATCTACAAGGGCCAGATCAAGACTGTAGACGCTTCCATCGCTGGAACCTTCGGTCGCGTTATGGCTTGGGCAGATAAGTATCGTAAGCTTAAGGTTCGTACAAACGCAGATACACCTACAGACGCTAAGAAGGCTCGTGAGCTGGGCGCTGAGGGTATCGGTCTGTGCCGTACCGAGCACATGTTCTTCGAAGAGGATCGTATTGCAGCATTCCGTGAGATGATCTGCTCCGATACAGTAGAAGAGAGAGAAGCAGCACTGGAGAAGATCCTGCCTTATCAGCAGAGCGACTTCAAGGCACTCTACGAAGCACTCGAGGGTTGCCCTGTATGTATCCGTTTCCTGGATCCGCCGCTTCATGAGTTCGTTCCTACCGAGGAAGAGGACATCGAGAAGCTTGCTAAGGCTCAGGGTAAGTCTGTAGAGGCTATCAAGACCCTGATCGCAGGTCTCCACGAGTTCAACCCGATGATGGGTCACAGAGGCTGCCGTCTTGCAGTTACATATCCTGAGATCGCTAAGATGCAGACTAAGGCTGTTATCCGTGCAGCGATCGAAGTTCAGAAGGCTCATCCTACATGGAATGTTAGACCTGAGATCATGATCCCGCTGGTATGCGAGGTTAAGGAGCTCAAGTTCGTTAAGAAGGTCGTAGTTGAGACCGCTGACGCCGAGATCAAGGCTGCTGGCGCTAACCTCGAGTACGAAGTAGGTACCATGATCGAGATCCCTCGTGCAGCTCTTACCGCTGACGAGATCGCTAAGGAAGCTGATTTCTTCTGCTTCGGTACCAACGACCTGACCCAGATGACATTCGGTTTCTCCCGTGATGACGCTGGTAAGTTCCTCAGCGCTTACTATGACACCAAGATCTTCGAGAACGATCCGTTTGCAAAGTTGGATCAGACCGGCGTAGGCAAGCTCATGGAAATGACCATCAAGCTTGGCAAGCCCGTTAACCCGAACCTGCACATCGGTATCTGCGGTGAGCACGGCGGTGATCCTTCATCCGTTGAGTTCTGCCACAAGATCGGCCTTGACTATGTAAGCTGCTCACCTTTCCGCGTTCCGATCGCGAGACTGGCTGCTGCACAGGCTGCTATAGCCGAGAAACGTTAATTGAGTCGGCATGCACTTTCCTGGGAACCTTCGAAATCCCAAAGGAATATTTGAAGAAAAGTGCGGCTCTTTATTACAAAGATCGACACTTAAAATTCCCGGAAAAGCTTGTATTTAAGCTATTTCTAGTATAGGGAGTCTGTAAAAGGACTCCCTATATTTTTTTGTTCAAAAATAATATAAGGTGTCTACTTCAAATCGTATCTTGGAGTCCTGAGACTGCCCTGCTTTTGATTTTTTGAGGTCTATCACACCGAAAAATGCCGGATGGATTTTGGGCGTTTTTGGGAAAAGCGGCACAACCGTGCCGGTTGAAGGAGGTTTGAAATGTCGGATTTTATAGCCAGACGGCTTAAGCAAGCAAGAACCAAAGCCTGTATTTCACAGGAAGAAGCATCGAAACAACTGGGTATCAGCGAGAGAAGAATACGAAAGATCGAGGCTGATCAAAGTGACATATCTGCAGATGAGATCATTGAGTTTGCCAAACTCTACAAGGTCGACGTCAGGGAACTGCTCTTGGAGGAGTATGCCGATACCGGCGAGGAACAGATCCTCTGTAACCGGTATATCTCCTTACTGAGGCTGTATGATCAACTTTCGGACAGAGACAAAGAAGATGTCATATGGGTGATCAAACAGAGGATCAACGGCTATATTTGATGTTGATCCTCTAGAAAATGCTTAATCTAAGTGCAGAGCTTTTCTCTGCGCTTAGATCCTCTTACATAGCTCGGTCATGGACGAGAAGTCTTTGACCGGGCTATATTTATGCCCTGCAGGTGGCAGGACGAATAAATAGGGAGGTAGCA
>JAFYZH010000081.1 GCA_017548765.1 Lachnospiraceae bacterium
CCGAGCAGGCTCTTCTCGTGTTTGATGTAGCCGATCCACATCTCCTCGTCGCACTCGAGCGGGCGGGAAATGATCCTCTCGCCGTTTAAGTCGCTCGAAAGAACGCCGCTGGAGATCGTGTAGCCGCCCAGGCCGATGACCAGATTAAAGAGGGTCGCACGGTCGCTGACATGGATGTGCTTACTGTGCGGCACCTGGCTCATCAGTTCCTCCGAATAGTAGACGGAGTTGCATTCGCCCTGCTCAAAGGAAAGGATCGGATAGGGTTCGAGGTCGTCCATGGTCACACTATCTTTCACCGCCAGAGGATGGTTCACCGAGATGAAAACATGCGGTTTCGCGGTGAACAGCGGGATGAATTCCAACTGTCCTTCACGCAGGCGCTTCAGGATGACCTTTTCATTAAACGAGCTCAGGTAGAGCAGGCCGATCTCGCTACGGAATTCAGCCACGTCCTCGATGATCCTCGCCGTCTGCGTCTCACGAAGCGCGAACTCGTACTCCGGGATGTTCATGCGCGAGATCAGGCTAACGAAAGCATCGACCGCGAACGAATAGTGCTGGGTCGAGACGGAGCACAACATCTTCGCGGGGCCACGGTCCTTATAACGCTGGTCGAGCAGGTTGCTCTGCTCCACAACAGGGCGCACGAAGGATAGCAGCTCGGTTCCGTCGGTCGTGAGCTGCATGCCTTTCGGGGTACGGTGGAAGATCTCGATGTTCATCTCCTTCTCGACTTCACGCACGGCCGCCGAAAGCGACGGCTGGGAAATGAACAGTTCTTTTGCTGCTTCGGAGATGGAACCGCAACGAACCACCTCGAGCAGGTATTTCATTTGTTGTAACGTCATAGTTCCTCCCCCTGTCAGCTATCGTATAATTATTTGCCTTCGTAGATGATCACGCTGTCGACGTCGGTGCCCTCGAGCTTCTTTCTGCCTTCTAAGCCCGCTAATTCCATCAGGAAGACGCATTTCACTACGGAGCCGCCCATTTCCTCAATAAGGTCGATAATGGCCTTTGTGGTGCCTCCTGTAGCGATGAGGTCGTCGATCACAACGACTTTCTGTCCGGGCTTTATGGAGTCGGCGTGCATCTCGATGGTGCCCTTACCGTATTCCAGTTCGTATTCCTTCGAAACTACCGCACGCGGGAGCTTTCCGGGCTTACGCACCAGAATGAACGGCTTATGCAGTTCATATGCGACCGGCATGCCGAAGATAAAGCCACGGGACTCCGGTCCCACAACGACGTCAAAATCCACATCCTTCAAAAAGTCCAGGATGCCGTCGATGGCCAGTTTCAGGCCGTCGGCGTCCGCCAGGATGGAAGTCACGTCACGGAACATAATGCCGGGCTCCGGAAAATCCGGGATGGTAAGCACATAATCTTCTACTTTCTTTACCTTCTTCATGAGAAATACTCCTTCCATTGATCATTTCGATCTGAAAATTCATCCACCCGTAACTCACAGATGGTTTTTCTTAAGGGCAATACGCGCATCGGGGAGACCGAAAGCGCAGTCACGCCGATCGACAAAAAGTACGGGCACAATGTCGTGTCTGCGGCCAGTTCCCCACAGATGCTGACGGGAATGTTCGCCCGTCTCGCATTGTCGACCGTCATCCGGATCAGGCGGAAGACCGCCGGATGATACGGATTCATATATTTTTTCAATTTCGCATTCTGACGATCCATCGACGTCGTATACTGCGTCAGATCATTCGTTCCGATGCTGAAGAAATCCACATTCTGTGCGAGTGTGTCGCTGATGAGTGCTGCCGCCGGCGTTTCGATCATCACACCGGCCGGTACCATGCGGCACGGCTCGCCCTGCAGTGTCAACTGCCGTTTCACATCCTCCATGAGTTCCCGCACCTGCAGGACCTCGGACAATGATACCACCATGGGCAGCAGGATCGACACCTTTCCGTACACCGCCGCACGTAAGATCGCAGACAGCTGGATCCGCAACAAACCTTTATGCTCCAGGCAGAAACGGATACCGCGAAGCCCCATCGCCGGATTCTCTTCCTCTGCCGACTTCAGATAGTCCGGCATCTTATCCGCGCCCAGATCCATGATCCGGATCACGACCGGACGGCCGGCCATACGCTCCGCCACCTTCCGGTAGATGCGGTACTGCTGCTCCTCGCTCGGTGCTTCCTTACGTCCCAGGAATAAAAACTCTGTCCGGAACAGGCCGACACCGTCCACGTTGTACTGCAATGCTCCGTCCAGGTCCACCAGGCCACTGATATTCGCCTCGATACGGACCCTCTTTCCATCCTGTGTGACCGTCTCACGATCCGCATATTGCTGCAGGAGTTTCTTCGTCTCGACGAACTGTTCCCGGCGTTTTTCCATCTGCGCCAGGACCTCCTCGGTCGGCGACAGGATCAGCGCTCCCCGCTCGGCGTCCGCGATAGCGGGCAATCCATCCATCTTCGGATCGAACTCCGGACGCATACCGACGATCATCGGGATGTCCATCAGTCCGGCCAATATGGCGATGTGCGAGTTCTCCGCTGCATTTTCCAAAACGATCGCGCTGACGTTCTCTTTCGAGATGTGCATCATCTCCCCGGGCGTCAGGTTCTGCGCGGCCAGGATGCCCTGCGCCTGCGCCAGGGTCTCATCGCCGTGGTCACCCACCAGTTTCTCAAACAAACGCTGTGCGACGGCCTTAACGTCCTCTGCACGCTGCTTAAGGTACGGATCCTCCATGGGCAGGAGTGTCGCGGCCAGCGACCGCCCCGCTTCGAGAACGGCGTCCTCCGCGCACATATTGTCGCGGTAGATCCGTGCATGTACCTCCTCCAGGAACAAAAGATCCTGCAGGATCATGCGATAGGCTTCGAACAGACTTACGCCCTGGCTGCCGACGCTCGAAAGCGCCGCGTCCTTCAGTGCGATCAGTTCGATATCCAGTTGTGAGACCGCCTCATTGAAACGGTGCTCTTCCGATGCGGCGCCGGAAAATGTGCGTTTATGCGCTCCGGGCACCTCTTTTTCATAGTAATACAGTTTCCCTATGGCAATTCCGGATACGACTCCGGTTCCCTGTAATCGCGTCATAGGATCCCCCCTTTAGTCCTCCAGCCAGGTCTTGCGGATCGGCTTATTTTTCCAATCTTCCACTTCCTTATCGGGTACCCGGATCAGGCCGAGTCCCTCATATGCCGTGTCCATGCGTCGATAGAACGCATTGTAGAACGGCTCCATATCAACGACACCGTCGGCTCCCTTCGTTACCGGGAACGGTGTCAGGTAAAACAATGTCAGGATGAATTTCGTCTGCTCCTCCAGAGCCTCCGTCGATATATCCGGTGTCAGGATCTGCTCGTAATTCTTACGGAACTGGTCCCAGACCAGCAGATACCGCTCGTAAGCTGCCATGTTCGGGATCCCGATGAATTCCTCGACCCGTACCTTCTTATTTGGTTTCTTCGGGCACTCGTGGATCTGGTGGATATACGTCACGCGCTCGTCCTCATAGATCCGCGCAAGCGGAAACAGGCGGCACATGCCCGGCCGCGACTTGTGGATCGTGCAACGTCCGGCAGCGTCCAGCAGACGGCAGCCCTTCCCTTCATCGATCACCAGATGCGGCAGCACCATCGCGCCGACCGGCGAAAACGAAGTATACTTCGCTCCGAGTCCGGCAGCGTCCAGCAAAAGCTCCGCCGACAACATCGCAAAATCATAAGGATCCAGGACGATGCTGTCACCGACCGTCTTACAACACTCGCTGCAGCCTTCGCAGTCCCCGCATCCCAATCGAACCATGTCCCGGCGTTCGTAGACCTTTCCGTCCGAAACCTCATCCAAATGTACCTTGTGTAACATCTTCCCCTCCTGCCGGATCTGTCCGGCTATTTCCGCGTTTATCCGCGTCCGTCTTCCTGCGCCTCATCCTCTGCCGTCTCCGGCTTCTTCCGGTTCTTCTCCAGAAGATCCCAAAGTCGGTCCGCTGTCAGGTGTCCCAACACGCCCATTACGATACCGATGAGCAGTCCGCCCAAAACATCCGTCGGATAGTGCACACCCAGATACAACCGCGTCCAGGCGATCAGTGCCGCCAGTGCCAGCAGTGCGACCCCGAACTTCCGGTCCAGGTAGAAAAATAAAGCGACCGCCGCGCCGAAACTGATGGCCGTGTGCCCTGACGGGAACGAATAGTCCACCTGCGGCCCGACCAGCCGGGTCAGTCCTTCGACTACCTCATAGGGGCGCGTGCGCGCGATCACGTTCTTCAGGAACAGATTACATACGATCGCCACAAACACCATCCCCAGGACCGAGGCAAATGCCGCACGGCGCGTTTTCGGGATAAACGACAAGATCAAAGCCAAAGCCAGCCAAAAGCACCCGGCGGTGCCCAGGACCGTTACGGCTTTCATAAACGGGGTCAATGCTTCAAATCGCAGGTGCTCCTGCACCCACAACAGGAGATCCCCGTCCCATTGCAATAGTGAATCCATATTGCCTCCTCTTTCACGCCTATCATTTTACCACATATCGGAAATAAAAACAAGAAAACGGCCGGCACCCCTGAAATACTCAGGGCGCACCGGCCATTTACGGTTTTGTCTGCTGATTTTTGATCGTTTTCCCGTGAGACGATCGCCTCAAAAAACCTAAACACACATTCTACTGATTTGTTGCGAAATTCATGTGATCGCGGCGAGTTATAAAGGGGGCATTATGTCACTTCGTATCGTCAGTCTCCCAACGTCCGATCGGACAATACAAGGGGGATTTTGCCGCTCTCACTTGCACATAACATCCGCATTCCATGCACATGCCGTCACTAAGCATGTCACACTCTGCACACACCTCCAGGCGCCGATTATAAACATAAGGAGGAGTTCGGACACCCTTCGGTATTTGATCCAAGAAAGCTTGTACCTTTTCCTTATAATCACTTCCATCATAGTCTCTCAGCAGACATTTACCGCACTTCGCATTACTCATGACAGATTACCGTCACGACACTGCAAGGAGGAAGTGAAACAATTATTTTATCTCCGTCTTTCGTCGCCTTGTAGGGGGCGATGGAGACTTTGTCAGGGTTGGTGAAATCGTTGTGCGCGTGCACCTCGTTCGTGAGGATCTGCGCGTCGATCGTCTTCGCGTTGTAACCGCAAAGATCACAGGAGACCTCGTAGGTCTCGTCGAGCATACAGTTGGACAATGTAATGACCAGATCGCGGCCCTCGTTCATGGAAGCCGAGTAAGAGATCGCCGGAACGCCTTCGCGTGTCTCGTTCTCTACGAAGCTGTCCACCAGTTCATTGCCCTGATGCGCCTTAAACATATCGAATACGTGGTAGGTGGGTGTCTTCACCATCTTCTCGCCCTCGGTGAGGATGAGCGCCTGGAGGACATTTACCGCCTGTGCGATGTTCGCCATGCATACGATGTCTGAATGCTGGTTGAAGATATTCAGGTTGATCGCCGCTACGATCGCGTCACGCATCGTATTCTGCTGGAACAGGAAGCCGGGATTGGTTCCGGGCTCAACGTCGTACCAGCAACCCCATTCATCCACGATGAGCTTCATCTGCTTCGTGTGGATGGAAAGCAGTGCGCCGTGCTTCTCGATCATGTCTTCGATGCAGAGCGTGTGCTCAATGGTCTTGTAGTACTCTTTATCATCAAACTCGGTCGCGCTGCCCTTATGCTGCCAGTCGCCCGTGGGCAATGTGTAGTAGTGCATCGAGATCGCGTTCGCATGCATGTCGTTGATGTTGTGGAGCAGGCCCTCGGTCCAGTGGTACTGGGAGTCGCTCGGTCCGCACGCTACCTTAAACAGACGGTTGCCGCTGAAGTTTTTGGCAAATGTCTGGAAGCGGCGATAAACATCCGCATAATACTCCGGCCGCATGTTGCCGCCGCAGCCCCAGTTCTCGTTTCCGATACCCAGGTATTTCAGCTTCCACGGCTTCTCGCGTCCGTTATCGCGGCGCAACTGCGCCATCGGGGACACACCGTCGAAGGTGATGTATTCGATCCAGTTCGCCATCTCCTCGACCGTGCCGCTGCCGACATTGACCGAGAGATAAGGCTCACAACCTACTGCCTCACAGAAATTGAAGAACTCGTTGGTTCCGAAGGAGTTATCCTCGGTAACGCCGCCCCAGTTGGTATTTACCATCTTCTTACGGCTTTCCTTCGGGCCGATGCCGTCCATCCAGTGATACTCATCTGCGAAACAGCCGCCGGGCCAGCGGATAACAGGCATCTTTATCTGGCGGAATGCCTCGATGATGTCCTTACGAACGCCACCGATGTTCGGGATCGGGGAGTCCTCGCCCACATAAATTCCCTTGTAGATACAACGTCCGAGATGCTCGGAGAAATGTCCGTAGAGCTCGGGGTTGATGTGAGACTTACGGTTATATGTGTTGATGACCGCGTTTAACTTCTTCATAATGCGTAAACCTCCGAAATCGCCGTCCGAAAACGGCAATTCTAAAATTTTTCTAAAATTCCTATGAGAATTCTAACGCATCTTTATCTTGAAAACAATGATATATCTTCTCATTTAACTGACGGATTCTCTTTTTTCGTTTTTTCGTCTTATCACGTGATGCTTAAGTGATCCTTGAAGTCCTTGACATATTTACGCGAAACGCGAACTGTGCTTTTATCCGTAAGATAGACCAGAAGCGTTCGATCGACATCCGGTTTGATCCTCGCCACTTTATCTACGGAAAGCAACACGGATTTGGAGATCCGGACGAAGCCGCGGCCGGACAGTTGCAACTCCAGCTCGTATAATTTCTGGCGGCTCTCGTAGTTTCCGCCCTTCGTGTGGGCGAAGACTTTTTTGTCGACCGCCTCAAAATAGAAGACATTGGCCACATTGACCTTACACATGATGTCGTCTTTCAGAACGAAGATGGTCGACGACTGCACGGTCGTGTCCGCAGGCACTTTCTCCGTCTCCGCCGCGCGAGGCGCGCGGACGGCCCGGCTCGCCGCAACATGGCTCGTCTGGGATAACTCCTCGGACGGCAGCGAACTGTCTGCCCACCTTCCGGATACCGAGATCAACTCGCGCTCCCTGAGGTTGTACAGACCGATCGCGATGTGGCTGCAAATGCGGCGAAGCAGGTCGGTGTAGATCGTTGCTTCGGGGTAGCCGACTACCAGATAGCCGAGCTTCTGTCCCGCGAAATTCAGCGGCACCATGTGGAAATTCAGCACCTGCTCCTCGATGGTCGTGTCGACCGGGAAGTATACGCCCTTCGGCATGATCTCCGGATTACCGGCGGAGATGGCCTCCGTGGCAAATATACAGGAGATCCGGTTATCCGGCGTGTAGCGACACAACGCCACATAATTCTGATCCGGGATCAGGTAGATCAAATTCTCAAAACGGTGAACGAACTCGTCCTGGTCGGACGCAGTGTACAAACGCTCCACGATCTCGCTGTTTGCGTAGTACATCTCCTGCCGGTCGACCGTCTTCCGGTGATGCAGCATCTCTTTGACGTCGCTGCGCGGCGGCCGCGTACATCCGCAGCTGCGCCCCGGGTTCAGTTCAAATTCCAATTCTTTAAAGACTTCGGCGGGCTCGCCGGTCATCATCTCAAACAACGCGGTAAATGCTCTCGCGCCCCAGTAAACGGAGTCTGCCTTTATCGTCAGGATGGACACGGCAGGATTATCCGCCTGTGAGTGGCCATCGAAGCCGGAAACCAGGACGTCCTCCGGCACGCGCACACCGTATTCGGACAATTCCGAGATGAGCGCATACGCCACGATGTCGTCGATACATACGACGGCGTCGGGCATCTTCACCTTTCCGAACGCGAGGTTCTTCGCCAGGCGCTGCGCGCAGTCGATCCAATATCCTCCGTACAACAGGGTATCATTGCCCGTCTCGATGCCATGCTTCGCGAGCGAAGCCAGGAAGCCGGCGATTCGCTTACTGTTATGCTCCTTCAAACCGCCGAGGAAATACAGGTTCTTACATCCGTGCTCCTCGATCAGGTGGTCGGTGATCATCTCGAATTCAGCCTCATTATTCATGGAGAGCTTATCCGGGAAATAATCCGACTGTCCCAGCACCATGGTCGGGATCTTGCAGTATTTCTTCAGAATACCATCGATCTTGCGGCCGACACCTTTATGCGCGGAAAATGAGCGCTCGATGAACATCAGTCCGTCGAAACGGTCGAACGGAATGTTTTCATAGATGCACTCTTCATCATTCGTATTCAATCGCTCAAAATTGAGCATGGAGTAGACCGTAGTCTCATACCCCAGGACCTCTGCCTGGCGTTCAATGCCGTAACAAAAGCCATCGTTATACTCTCCGACGAAACCGGACAGTAATATGCACACTTTACCTCTGTCTTTCACTTTCAACTGCCTCCGACCTCAATAATCATCGTTGCATATCATGCCGCCATCATATCATGGCATCTTACGCAAAGTCAAGCAATTTCAACGCGAAATCATGTAAACGCACAGAATAACTTGCCAAATGCGCATACTAAGTTTCCAAACTTCCAAAGCCGCCATCGCCGCCGCAAATCGTGGCATTTCATTTCGCAAAAGCGGCATCTTATCCTGCCATACGCCCTTTCGAAAAAATTTTCGCCCTGTTATCGTGTTTGATTGAAATCCACCCCAAATCCATATATAATGTACTCGGTTGAGAAAGAACTCCTACATCTTTCTTCGATCAAACCTTTGTATCTGACTAAGCCTGTTTTCCGGTGTCTAGGGGGACGCTCGGAAGGCAGTGTGTGATACAAACTGAGGAAGGTTGCTTGTCAGCTTTCTATTTGATGCAGTCTGGGGGAGATTGCATTTCTTCCGATTTAGAAAGCTGACGACACACTTCTAATTACTTAGCATTCATCCTTTTCTCAATATAATGCAGCCATTGTGCACACCAGTGGTTGTTTTCCCGTTAGAACACACTCCGCCAATCATGGTGGGGTGTGTTCTAACATATGGGAATAACAAGCCTACGCTTGTTATTCCCATATGTTAGAGTAAAATCGATTTCTCATATCAAAACGCCCTGACGCTTTAGAGTTCGCTCTCAAAAGCGTCAGGGCGTTTTTTCATTTCTTCTCCCAGTCCGGCATCTGCATCGGTGTTTCATAACACTGCACGCGAACGTGACGGGTAAATGCCTTCACATCACCGTCCGTATGGAGATACTGCCGGTTATCGGCGATCACCTCGATCTTACGGCACGTAAAGCACTCGACCTTCGGGTGTTTGATATGCGTTCCGCGCACCAAGCCCGGAAGCATCGTAAGAACACGCAGCGGGTGGATCTCATGTGCCAAAACGACCTGAAGTTTTCCGTCGCACGGATCCGCACCCGGAGCCATCCTAAGGCCGCCGCCCTCGTACGGGCTGTTCATAAAGCACAGGTAGATGACATCTTCATACGTCCGGATGACGCCGTCGATGATCACAGTCGCGCGAAAACGCGGGTTCGTAAACACCTGCTTAAACGCGATCATCAGATAAACCAGCTTCCCCAGATGCAGTTTATTCAGCACTTTCTTCAGGCGCGACGTATCCACTTCGTGGCATACCTTAGCGTCGTAGCCCAGGCCGCAACTGCCCGCAAAACGCACGGTTTGGGCGGAACCGAAGGTATCCACGAAGCCGAGGTCGTAGCCCTTCGTTTTCGTCGTGGACAGCAGGAGTTTCGCACAAGTCACGGGATCCTTCGGCAGACCGAGCCCCTTCACGTAGTCATTGCCCGAGCCGCCGGGCAGAAACGCGATCGTCACCTTTGACGGCACTTCCAGTCCATTGACCGCCTCGTTGATGGTCCCGTCGCCGCCGAACACCCAGATGTCCGCAGGCTCGTCCTTATGGCAGATGTCGCGCACGAACTGCGTAGCATCGCCCGCCTTCTTCGTCCGAAGGACTTTGAAAAACTCTTTTTCACGGACCTTTCTCGCCGCGGCTTCCTGCTTCAGCAGCTTCAGGATCTTATCGATCTTGCTTCCTCCGCCGACTTTCGCCTGACCGTTCATGATCAAATAAATCATAATCTTCCCCCTCTCTTCGGAGTTACGCTAGTTCCACTCCTCCAAAAATGTATAGAGTATCCGGGCGAAGCAGCTCATATGAGCCTGCATGCGTCCGGGAACGATGTCCTCGAGGACGTTCAAATCGTCGTATTTCGTGTGATTGATCATTCCGTACGTGTCGGCAAATGCTGAATGCACGGAATTATATTGGTACGAGCGCTGACCGTACGGGTACTGCTCCACTCCGTTCCGGTCCACCCACGCATTGGCCTCAAAATACAAGTACGGAATGCCGGCCGCAGCGAAGTAATACTGGTCCGAACCGTAGAGGCGGGTCGGCGTCTTCAGTTCCGGCTCCGCCAGGCCCGCAGGGATGGGACGCAGCGGGATCCCGAGGCGGGTCGCGATCTCCATCGCTTTCGTATAGGCTTCGGCGCGCACCAGTTTATTTCCCTGATAAGCGCCGCCGTAAGCGAACAGGTGGTCGCCCACGCCCAGACAGTCCAAGTTGATGTACAGGCTGACGCGGCCGATGTCCGGCGACATGTTCACGTAGAAGAACGAGCCTGCGCAGCCCTGGACTTCCTCGCCGTCCCAGAAGCAAAAATCGATATCATAGGGCAGCGGGACAGCGGCAAATCGCTCGGCCAGCTCCAGGACCATGCCCACGCCGGTTCCGTTATCTTCGGCGCCGTGGCTTTCACGGCTGTCATAATGTGCACCGATCACGACCAGACGTGCATTTTCCAGGCCACAAGGTTTGCGAAACGCATAACTCTTCACGGGCATTCCGGAAACCGGGGCGATGCCCTCGTAGTACGTGGGCGTGTATCCAAAGCTCTTCATTTTCTTTTCGATCCAGTTCCCGCAGGCATTCTTCTTCTCGGGACCATAGTTATTACCGTTTAATCGAAAAGCGAAATGATCGTTGATATAGCGTACGTAGGAATAGGCGAGCTCGCCGTACCCGGGAAATGTGATCAGAGGCTCGTCAGCCAGGTAGCCCGTCGCTACATAGCCGATGGTTTCCCCGAAGATCACGCGGCTCCATACCGGCCCTTCTTCCAGACAGCCGACCGCCGTGTTTTCCGGGATCGTAAGCAGGATCTTATGGTTCAGGCTCGGACCTTCACGAAGGTTTAACGCGCTTGTGGTGTACCAAACCGAAACGATCGCAGGCGGCTGTGTCGCCGGCTCGGTCGGAACTTCCTTCGGCGGGACCACGGGCTGTGTAGGCGCCTCGGTCGGCGGAACTTCCGGAACCGTCGGCGCTTCCGTAGGCGGGGGCGCCGGCTCTGTAGGCACCTCCGTAGGTATCTCTGTAGGCACCTCCGTAGGTATCTCCGTAGGCACCTCCGTAGGTATCTCCGTGGGCACCTCTGAAGGCATCTCGGTCGGAGAGATCGCCGGATCGGTCTCTGCGTCGGTCGACATCTCCGTCGATCCTTCCGTTGATGCTTCCGTCGAAGTTTCCGTCGCCTCCGTCGATACTGCCGTCACCTCCGTTTCCGAAGGATTTTCTGTAGGCAACTCAGATGTCGTCCCCGCCGTGTTTTCGATCGTACTCTCTGCGGTCGTTTCCGTCTCCTGCCGCGTCCCGGAGGCACATCCGAAAACGCCCATGCACAGTAATGCACAGGCGAAAACGGGGTATATCAGCTGCTTTTTAATGGATTTCATAAACATAGTTTCTTACCGGGACCTGCGTCTGTAGATCACCAGAATATCTCCGTTTTTGATTACGCTGGAACCGTTCGGTATCTGGAGTTTTCCTTTTCTTTGAATCGTCAGGACCAGTTCCTGGCGGGAAATATCCAGCTCGCGGAGCTCATGCCCCACCCAGGGATGATTATCCTTAATGCGCACTTCGCGCAGATCCAGATCGCTTGACTCCGTCGTCGCGCGCTTCGCCGCGATGATGAGGACATCCTCTGGAAGCAAAACGACGTCCGGCTCCGGCGTGATCTCCTTCTCCTTACGCAGGATCACCAGCAACAGAAGTTGCGGCGGGAACACGATATCTTTCAGTTTCTTGTTGCACCACGGATGCGTCGAATAGACATTTGCCGTGACGAAACGAAGCGGATGCTCCTCCGTCGTCGCGAGCGACTTAAAACGTGTGTACTGCTCGACGAAGCCGGCGGAAATGATACCTGTAGGGATGGCGACCATGCCGACGCCCAGGAAGGATATGACGATACCCATGACCTTACCCAGAAGCGTGATCGGGTAAATGTCGCCGTAGCCCACGGTCAGCAACGTGGATGTGGACCACCATATGCCGGAAAATGCATTTTTGAACGCCTCCGGCTGCGCCTCGTGCTCGAGGCTGTACATGCAAAGTGAAGAAGCGACCATCAGGATGAGGATCAACGACATCGATGACAGCAGCTGGTTTTTCTTCTCCGTGAGGACCGCCGTGATGACATTGAACGCGTCATACTGCGAGTTGATCCGGAAGAGCCGGAAGATGCGGATCACGCGGAAGATACGGAAGGCGACCACGCCCGCCGGGAACACGATCGGCAAAAAGTACGGGAAGAACGTCAGGAAATCGACGAGTCCATAGAACGAAAAGAAAAACTTGATCGCGGCTCCTACCGAACTTTTCTCCGGGTAGAGGTATTTCGCCGTCCACAGGCGGAGGATAAATTCGACCGTAAAGATGGCGATCGTGATAAGCTCGATGGTGTCCAGAAGCACTGAGTACGGCTCGGACTCGTCGAATGTGGAAAATAACGTGACGAAGAGGTTCACTGCGATCACGATAACGATAAAATAGTCAAACGCACGACTGACCCAGTCGGTCCGGTGTCCGATCTGGATCGTGTCAAATACCCGTTTTCTTCTGCGTTCCATGATGCTGTTCACGATGCGTGATACCTCCTTTCGCCAGGTGCTTTCTTCTTACAGCCCTCAGCCGAATAACTTACGGAAAAAACTTTTCTTCTCTTCTGCTTCGCGCGTTTCGATCGCCGTCACGGTGTAGCCGGTCGCGTCGATCGCAGCTCTGACCTGCTCCTCATCGAGTTTCTCCTTCGAGAGGATCACGGTTTTCTTAGACTTGTGCGAAGAGGTTACTTTAACCACGGAAAATGCATTCCGGATCGCGTCATTTACATGGCTTTCGCACATGCCGCACATCATACCGTCAACGGATACAACAGTCTCAAACATAGTATCCTTCCTTTCAAAAAAAGGTATCTGCGGTTCCTTCGAAGCAGTTTCCGTAAAATACGGAATTCACTACTCTTCAGTATACCACAGATACCGATGTTTCACAAGTCTACTTGCTATGCACTGCGTCCGTCATGGACTGCACATATTCTTTTACAAAAGGGGCTGCGTCGCGGCCGTGCTCGCCGATGATGCGGACGATGGCGGACCCGACGATGGCGCCGTCGGAAACGGATGCCATGTGCGCGGCCTGCTCAGGCGTTGAGATGCCGAAGCCGACGGCGCAGGGAACCTTCGCGCTCTTGCGGACCTGCTCCACGATAGCGGAGATATCCGTCTTGATCTCGCTGCGCGTTCCGGTCACGCCGAGGCTCGAAACGATGTACAAAAAGCCTTCGGCCTCAGACGCGATCATGGCGATACGGTCCTCGGAAGTCGGCGCGATCAGGGAAATGAAATCCACGCCATGCGCCCGGCAGGTCGGCGCGAACTCCTCTTTCTCCTCGAAGGGAACATCCGGCAGGATAATGCCGTCGATCCCGACCTCGACACAACGCTTCACGAAACGCTCCGTGCCATAGGAATAAACCACATTTGCATAGGTCATGAAGACCAGCGGGACCTTCACGTCCTTACGCAGTTCCTTCACGAATTCAAAGATCTTATCGGTCGTCACGCCGCCCGAAAGCGCACGTACATTGGCCGCCTGGATCACGGGACCTTCCGCCGTCGGATCTGAGAACGGAATGCCCAGTTCGATCAGATCGGCGCCGGCCTCTTCCATCGCACGGACGATCTTCGCCGTGGTCTCCAGGTCGGGATCGCCGCAGGTGACGAACGGGATGAATGCTTTTTTATCGGCAAATGCCTGAGAGATCTTACTCATAGATTTCCTCCCCTCTGTAGCGCGCGATCGCTGCCACGTCCTTATCGCCGCGGCCGGAGACCGTGACTACGATGATCTCGTCCGGCTTCATCGTGGGCGCGAGTTTGATCGCGTGAGCCACGGCATGGGCGGACTCGATCGCCGGGATGATGCCTTCCGTGCGGGACAGGTACTCGAACGCCTGCACCGCCTCTTCGTCCGTGATCGCTACGTACTGTGCGCGGCCGATGTCGTGCAGGTACGCGTGCTCCGGTCCGATGCCCGGATAATCCAGGCCGGCAGAGATCGAATATACCGGCGCGATCTGGCCGTACTCGTCCTGGCAGAAGTAACTCTTCATGCCGTGGAAGATGCCGAGCTTACCGGTATTCAGGGTCGCTGCCGTTTCAAATGTATCGATGCCGCGGCCGGCTGCCTCGCAGCCGATGAGCTTCACCTGCGGATCATTGACAAAGTTATAGAACGTGCCCATCGCGTTGGAGCCGCCGCCGACGCAGGCCATGACAACATCCGGAAGTCTGCCTTCCAGCTCGAGCATCTGCTCTTTGATCTCCTTCGAGATGACCGCCTGGAAGTCGCGGACGATCGTCGGGAAGGGGTGCGGGCCCATGACGGAGCCCAGGCAGTAGTGGGTGTCGTCGATGCGACGCGTCCACTCTCGCATGGCCTCGCTGACCGCGTCTTTCAGGGTCGCGGTTCCGGTCTTCACCGGGATGACTTCGGCGCCTAAGAGGCGCATGCGGAACACGTTGAGCGCCTGGCGCTTCGTGTCCTCTTCACCCATGAAAACGACGCATTCCATGCCCATGAGAGCCGCTGCCGTTGCAGTCGCTACGCCGTGCTGGCCGGCTCCGGTCTCGGCGATCAGGCGGGTCTTACCCATCTTCTTCGCGAGCAATGCCTGTCCGAGCACGTTATTGATCTTATGCGAACCGGTGTGATTCAGGTCCTCACGCTTCAGATAGATCTTCGCGCCGCCTAAGTCCTTCGTCATCTTCTCTGCATAATAGAGAAGCGACGGCCGTCCCGCATATTCGTTCAAAAGCTTCGTGAGTTCCCGGTTGAACTCGGGATCGTTTTTATAGTGATCGTACGCTTTTTCCAGTTCGATCACGGCATTCATCAGGGTCTCGGGAATGTATTGTCCGCCGTGGACTCCGAATCTTCCTTTGCTTTTATTATCCATTGGTTCTACCTCTTTTTCTCATGTCCCGTCTGCGTCCGCTTCGCGCACCCAGCCGATAAATGTCCGGACTTTCTCCGGATCTTTGAAACCGTCGGTCTCCACACCGGAGCTCACGTCCACGCCGTAGGGCTCGAAGCGTTTGATCGCTTTGGAGATGTTGTCCGGCGAAAGGCCGCCCGCCATAAAGTACGGATGGGGAAATCCTTCCAGGAGCGCCCAGTCAAAGGTCTGGCCGGTGCCGCCGTTGCCGTTGTCCAGCAGGACGTAGTCGGCGGGGCTGACCTTCGCCGCGGCGAGGACTTCTTCGTTATCCACGCGGAAGGCTTTGATGACCGGAAGACCGGTCCGACGCTGCACTTCGCGGATGTAGTCCGCGTCCTCGGCGCCGTGCAGCTGCACGACATCGATCACGTCTTTCTCCGCGATCTCGCAGATGTAATCGATCTCCTGGTTCTGAAATACGCCGACGGTCTGAATATATGTCTTTAATTCCGAGCGGAGTTCGATCGCCTCTTTGATGGTGATCTTCCGGCGGCTCGTCGGGACGAACATGAAGCCGACATAATCCGGCAGATACCGGTTCGCGACCTCGATGTCCTCCATGCGGCGGACTCCGCATATCTTGATCTTCGTCATATTTACCTCTTCTCTTTCATCTCGTTAAGAAGCGCCCGTTTATCGGTCGCCCGCATCAGCATTTCCCCGATCAAAACGGCGTCGGCGCCGATCTCACGCAAAAGCTGCGCGTCGGATGCCGCGGAAACGCCGCTCTCGGCCACGTAGAGGCAGTTTCCGGGGATGAGACGACGTAACTTGCGTGCGTTCTCAAAATCAACGGAGAAGTCCTTTAGATTGCGATTATTGACCCCGATGATCTTCGCGCCGGCCGTGATCGCGCTCGCGATCTCGTTTTCGTCGTGTGTCTCGACCAGGGCGTCGATGCCCAGTTCGTCGCAGATGGCCAGGTCGGCCGCGATCGTCTCGGTGTCCAGCAGCGCGCAGATCAGAAGGACTGCATCCGCGCCCATCAGCCGCGCCTGGTAGATCTGGTAGGGATCCACCACGAAATCCTTACGGATCATGGGGACCGATACCGCCTCGCGCACCTCGCAGAAGATGTCGTCCGAGCCCAGGAACCACTTCGGCTCCGTCAGGCAGCTGATCGCATCCGCGCCCGCCTGCTCGTACTCTCGCGCGATGTCGAGGTAGGGGAAGTCAGCGGAGATGACGCCTTTCGAGGGCGATGCCTTCTTCACTTCGCAGATGAAGGACAGACCCGGTTTTGCGAGGGCCGCAGCGAACCGGTGCTCCTTCTTCGGCAGCGCGAGGGCCGCCGCCTTCACCTCTTCAAACGAGGCCTCCTGCTGGTCCAGCGCCACACGCTCTCTGGCGTATGCCGCGATCGTATCTAAAATGGTATTCATCAGCGATTGCTCTCCGTAACAAACTCTTCCAGTTTCTTGTATGCCTTACCGGTGTCGATCAGGTCTGCCGCCATCAGGATGCCTTCGCGCATCGACTCTGCCTTGCGGGCAATGTACAGCGCCGCGCCTGCATTCATGAGGACCGCATTGCGCTTCGCGCCCTGGATCTTTCCGTTTAAGATGTCGCGGGTGATCTGTGCATTTTCCGCTGCCGTTCCGCCGACCAGGTCTTCCTTCGTGCAACGCTCGAAGCCGAAATCCTCCGGCTTGATCACGTAGGTGACATACTTTCCGTCGTTGAACTCGCAGATCTTTGTCGGGCTGGAGAGGGAGATCTCGTCCAGCTTATCGAGACCGTAAACGACCATGCCGCGCTTTACGCCGAGGCTGGTCAGAACCTGTGCGAGCGGCTCAACGAGCGCTTCGTCGTATACGCCGAGCAACTGGTAGGTCGGGCTCGCCGGGTTGGTGATCGGTCCGAGGATATTGAAAACGGTACGGAAGCCCAGCTCCTTACGGATGGCTCCGACATATTTCATGGATGTGTGATATTTCTGTGCGAAGAAGAAGCACATGCCGACGCTGTTCAGCAGCTCGACCGCCTTCTGCGGATCCTGCTGGATGTTGACGCCGAGCGCCTCTAAGCAGTCCGCGGTTCCGGACAGTGAGGACGCCGCGCGGTTGCCGTGCTTTGCGACCTTGATGCCTGCCGCTGCCATAACGAAGGCCGATGTGGTGGAGATGTTGAAGCTGTGCGCTCCGTCACCGCCGGTGCCGACGATCTCCATAACTTCCATACCGGGCTCGACCTTCAGCGCGTGGTCGCGCATCGCTGCCGCACAACCGGAGATCTCATCGATCGTCTCTGCCTTCGTGCTCTTTGTGGTGAGGGCTGCCAGAAACGCCGCGTTCTGCGTCGGTGTGGTCATGCCGCTCATGATCTCGTTCATAACGCCATATGCCTGCTCGTAAGTCAGGTCTTTCTTAGAAATCAACTGAATAAGTGCTTCCTGGATCATTTGTAAATCCTCCTTCTACATCTCTAAAAAATTCTTTATTATCTGCTTTCCGTCCGGAGTCAGGATCGACTCGGGATGGAACTGTAATCCATAGATCGGATACTGTGTGTGCGACACTGCCATGACCTCGCCGTCTTCGGTCTTTGCGATGACCTTCAAGCTTTCCGGTATCGTATCTTTATCTGCGGCCAATGAATGGTAGCGCGCCACGGGGATCTGCCCCGGCAGTCCGCGAAAGATCGGGCTTTCGTTGTCGACCGATGCGATGGACTGTTTTCCGTGCATCAGCTGCTTCGCGTAGGTTACGGTCGCGCCAAAGGCCGCACAGATGGCCTGATGTCCGAGGCACACGCCCAGGGTCGGGATCGTCTTCCCGAGCACCTTCGCTGCCTCCAGGGTCACGCCTGCATCCTCCGGGCGTCCCGGACCGGGCGAGAGGATGATCTTCTCGGGCTTCATGGCCGCGATCTCTTCGACCGTGTAGGCGTCATTTTTGATCACATTGATGTCGGGGCGAAGTTCGCCGACGAGCTGGAACAGATTGTAAGAAAAACTGTCGTAATTATCGATAAGTACTATCATCCGTCGATCTCCTCCGCTTTCTTCAGGGCGCTGATCACGGCTGCCGCCTTATTGATGCACTCCTGATATTCTGTCTTCGGCACAGAGTCGGCCACGATGCCGGCGCCGCTTCTCGCGAAGACTTTTCCGTTCTTTCTGTAAGCCAGGCGGATGGCGATGCAGGTGTCCATGTCGCCGTTAAATGCCACATAGCCGACCGCTCCTCCGTAGATGCCGCGCTTGTTGTTCTCCAGCTGCCCTATGAGCTGCATGGCCCGAATCTTCGGCGCTCCGGAAAGCGTTCCTGCCGGCAACACCGCCGAGATCGCATCCAGCGCATCCTTATCCTCGCGGATCTTTCCTCGCACCGTGGAACCGATGTGCATAACGTGCGAATAACGGACCACATCGCGCAGGCGCTCAACTTCAACGGTACCGAACTGACTTACGCGGCCCAGGTCGTTGCGGCCCAGATCGACGAGCATGTGGTGCTCAGCCAGTTCCTTTTCGTCCGCCAACAGTTCCTGCTCGAGCCGCTTATCCTCCGCGTCGGACTTTCCTCTCGGGCGGGTGCCCGCCAGGGGAAATGTATGGAGGACGCCGTCTTCGAGTTTCACCAGGGTCTCCGGTGAAGCGCCGGCGATCTCCACATCCGTGCCGCTGAAGTAGAACATGTACGGCGAAGGATTGATGGTGCGGAGCATACGGTATGTATTCAATAACGTTCCGCTAAACGGCGCCGCCAGGCGGTTCGACAACACGATCTGGAAGATATCTCCCTCGAAGATGTGGTGCTTCGCCTTCTCGACCATCGCGCAGAACTGCTCTTCGTTGAACATCGGCGTGACCTCGCCGGTCAGGTGGCCGGGCTCATCCTCAGCCTTCTCGCCGTTTTTGATGAGGTCTGCGAGCTCGTCCAGTTCGCGGATCGCTTTCTCGTAGTTTTCCTCGATGTCCGTGAGCGGCATGTTCGTGATCAGCAGCAGCTTCTTAAAGAAGTTATCGAAGCAGATGACCTTATCGAACAGCATCAGGTCCAGATCCCGGAAATCCTCCGTATCTTCCGCCACGGTCTTCGCTTTCGGCTCCTCATACCCCAGGAAATCGTAGGCGAAATATCCTACCAGGCCGCCGGTGAACGGCGGGAAGCCCTGCAGTTTCGGACTCTTATAATCTGCGAGAACCTTGCGGATCTCGTCCGAAGGGTTCTTTGTGGCAAATGTCCGGTCCCCGATCGTCATTTCCCCGTTTTTGCAGTAGACCTGCAACTTCGGTTCAAATCCGAGGAACGTGTAATGTCCGGTGCCGACTGACTCGGTCGCGGACTCCAAAAGATATGCGTGCTTCGATGCCTTCTTCAGCACCCGCAGCACTTCCACCGGTGTGTAACGATCCGACAACAACTCGCGGACCACCGGTACGACGCGGTATTTACCCTCCTGCGCCAGAGCTCTGATCTCTTCGATCGACGGTTTGATCATACTGTCACCTTCGGCCTTACGGCCTTCCTTTCCCTGCCTTCGATCGGGATTTTATACAAAAAAAACATCCCATCGAAGCTTCTGTGTGCTTCAAGGGACGATAATAATCGCGGTGCCACCCTTTTTGATCGTATATTTACGACCCACTCACAAGATACGGATCCTTCGGACCTTATATCTCTTCCCTTTACGCGGGATCACGGCTCAGGCTACTTCTTTCGGTTCACCCTGCTCCTCACAAAACCATTCACAACTGCCGTTCATACCGCGCTCTCACCTCTGCGCGACTCTCTGGGATGACAAAACAGATGCTACTTTTTTTGCTCATCGGATTTGGTGTTATATTCTTTTTTGTTACAATACCACTGATGTTTTTGATTGTCAAGAGGAAATTTTAAAAAATCAATCCAAATGTTTCCGAAGCAGTTCCATGGCTTCTTCGATATAAACACTCTTCGTTTTCTTCACGAGACGATCCCAGTTGGGTTTCCGGCTTCCGAGGTTGTGGGCGTCCGATCCGAAGATCAGCGGATACCCGTCCTTCATGAGCCCCTTGATGAGTTTTCTCTCTTTGTGTGTCTCCAGGTATTCATTGTTCGCCTGGAAGATCACGCCACCCATGGAGAGCACTCTCTTGAGCTGGTCCGTAGTAAAGAAATCGAAGTAACGGTGAACGTGGGCAATGATCGGCGTCAAGCCGTAGGTGTCCGCGAGGTTATATACTTCCTCGATCATCCACGGTGCGAACTTCGCGTAAGGGAACTCCATCAGAATGAGGTCGCTTCCCTCGAACGCCAGCTTCTCGATCCCGGGAAGCAGAGATACTCCCTGTTCGATGCGCACCTCGGCGCCCAGTCTCATGTTCTCCGGGCGCCCGAGTGCATCGAATGCTGCCTCGCGTTTTGCGAGAAATGTCTCAACATCTTTTTCACGATGTGCGTAGAAATGCGGAGTCGCAATGATGCGATCTACTCCCTGCTGACGCAGGATCTCCATCATCTTTTGGGATGTTTCCACGCTGTCACTGCCGTCATCGATTCCAGGCAGTACGTGAATGTGTGCTTCGATCATTTATTTCTTCCTCAATTGCTGTCTTTGCGGAGCGGTTTTGGGAGAAGCGCTCGCTGTTTCGGTTTCTTCCGAATTCTCGTTATTATCGGAACCATAGGTGCTGTACTTACTGTACTTGCTGTAGTAACCGCCATGGGTCTTGATGTCGATACCATTCAATACGAAACCAACCAGGTTCATATTTGCCAGTTCAACACGCTTAACAGCTTCACCTGCATCTTCCTCGGTCGTTACACCATAACGGAATACCAGGAGGATTCCGGCGATGCGGTCGCCCAAAGTAAGGATATCGGTAGCCACACAGATGGGCGGGCTGTCGATGATAACGAGGTCATAGATCTCTGACAGGAAATCAAACAACTCACCGGCCTGGCGGGATGCCAACAGTTCCGACGGGTTCGGCGGAAGCGGACCGGAAGTCATGATGTGAAGGTTATCGATCGCGGTCGCCTGGATACATTCCTCAACGGGATGCATGCGGCTGATCACGGAAGACAGACCCTTCTCATTTCTGACTTTAAAGATACGGTTCTGTACATTCTTACGAAGATCGGCGTCGATAAGCAATACTTTCTTACCGCTCTCTGCCATGGTGATCGCAAGGTTTGCCGCAGTCGTGGACTTACCTTCACTGGGGTTCGCACTGGATACGGCCAATACTTTCTTATCATTCGTGGAAAGTGCAAAGTTTACATTCGTACGAAGGGATTTGCAGCTTTCAACTACATAGAACGGAATATCCTTATCGAGTAAGGTCCTCCGCTGTTCATTCTCTTGAAGATTGATCTTACGTCTTCCGAATCTTCTCTTCTGAGTCTCTTCGATGTTCTGAATCTCTCCGAGGATGGGTTTCTTAAACTTCTCGGAAAGGATCTCCGTCGTCTTAACGGTGTTATCCATGAGATCGAGGATAATGATGATAAGAGCGATAAGGAAAGCGCCGGCGAAGCCTGCCAGGAATGCTCTCTTCTTTACATTCGGGGATACGGGTGTATTATTCACCTTCACCTCGTAGTCTTCAATATAACGGATACCGCCGAGTTTGATCGCTCTCTCGATGAAGCCGTTCGCCTGCTTGCTTAATTCGGTACAAACAGCCGCAGAAACTTCGGCATCCTTCGTCGTAGCGACGATACGGATGGCATTCGTATCGGTTACGGAGGTGATGGAAAGGCAAGACTTCAAAGAGGATTCTTTGATCCTGTCGCCTTCCATGGCAAAACACTCACGCATCTTATCGGGTCCGAACTTATCTACCAGTTCGTTTCCGACCGACAGCATAACCGCGTCGTCTTTCAACACTTCGATATAGGTATTGATCAACTGTTTGGATTTGCTGATATCATTCAACTGATTATCATTATCTTCGCTGAATGTACTCTGAGCATAGATCTGAATATGCGAAGAATACTTCTTCGGGATAAACATCTTGGTCCAAAGAAAACCGGCTACCAAACACACAAAGCCCACTGCAGCGATCAGCCAAATCTTTCTCCAAAGCAAGAGCGCCAGTTCTCTTAAATCAATCTCTCTTTCCATTGTCAATCCTTTCAAGAGCCCCTAAATATTTCTTTCCCGGAAGAGCTCCGGTTTAGCGTGCTACTTGAGCACATACCAAGATTATTATAAACGTTTTCGTAACCAGTGTCAACGAAAAAAATGAGGGCCTCACCGCGCCCACGGACAG
>JAFYZH010000082.1 GCA_017548765.1 Lachnospiraceae bacterium
GAGAGAAACTGTAAGCTCTACGGGGATGACATTTGCCTCGTCGAGATCAATCCCGAGATCAAAGAGACCCGCCGCGTTACGTGGAAGGAGTACGAGCTCACCGAGCCGAACCCCACCTCCTACTACCGCCGCGAGATCACCTGGAACGTCTTCAACGAGAAGGCGAACCGTTTTGCAAACCTGCTGCTCTCCCGCGGCATCAAGAAGAACGATAAGGTCGCTATCCTCTTGATGAACTGCCTGGAGTGGCTTCCCATCTATTTCGGTATCCTGAAGACCGGTGCCATCGCCGTTCCGTTGAATTTCCGTTATGCATCCGACGAGATCAAATATTGTGTTGAACTCGCCGAGGTGGATGTTCTGGTCTTCGGACCGGAGTTCATCGGCCGTGTTGAGGAGATCGCGGACGACATCAGCGCGAACCGTCTTCTGTTCTATGTCGGTCCGAACTGCCCGACCTTTGCGGAGGATTACATCGAGCAGACCGCGAACTGCGCGAGCACGAGCCCGGCGATCCGCCTGACCGACGACGATTACGCAGCGATCTACTTCTCTTCCGGAACCACAGGTTTCCCGAAGGCGATCCTGCATAAGCATCAGTCATTGACCCATTCCTGTAAAGTGGAGCAGAACCACCATCACCAGACGAAGGACGATGTCTTCCTCTGCATCCCGCCGCTCTATCACACCGGCGCGAAGATGCACTGGTTCGGTTCCTTCCTCGAGGGCGCGAAATCCGTTCTCCTGAAGGGTACCCGTCCGGAGGTCATCCTGGACGCTGTTTCCAAAGAGCACTGCACCATCGTGTGGCTCTTAGTTCCGTGGGCGCAGGATATCCTGGATGCCATCGACTCGGGCGAGGTGAACCTTAACGACTACGAGCTTTCGCAGTGGCGTCTCATGCACATCGGCGCACAGCCCGTGCCGCCGAGCCTTATCGCCCGTTGGAAGAAGCATTTCCCGAATCATCAGTATGACACGAACTACGGCCTGTCCGAGTCCATCGGACCCGGCTGCGTACATTTGGGCGTGGAAAATGAACATAAGGTCGGAGCGATCGGTAAGGCTGGCTACGGCTGGGAAGTTAAGATCATCGACGAGAACGGCGAGACCGTGAAGCAGGGCGAGGTCGGCGAGCTGGCTGTAAAGGGCCCCGGCGTCATGACCTGCTACTATCGCGACCCGAAGGCAACCGCAGAGGTTCTCCACGACGGCTGGCTCTACACCGGCGACATGGCCCAGGAGGACGAGGACGGTTTCATCTACCTCGTAGACCGTAAGAAGGACGTCGTTATCTCCGGCGGCGAGAACATCTACCCCGTGCAGATCGAAGATTTCCTGCGTTCCAACGATAAGATCAAAGACGTCGCAGTCATCGGTATCCCTGATAAGCGTCTGGGTGAGATCACCGCGGCTATCATCGAGCTGAAGCCGGGCGAGACCGCTACGGAAGATGATATCAACACCTTCTGCAAGGCATTGCCCCGTTACAAGCGCCCCCGCAAGATCATCTTCGCGGACATCCCGCGTAACCCTACCGGTAAGATCGAGAAGCCGAAGCTTCGTAAGATGTACGGCGGTGACATGCTCGTAGCATCACAGTACCATTCATAATCAAGATAGAAATACGGCGGCAGGTCCGAAAGGCCTGCCGCCGTATTATTTTATTCTTTTAGTGAAACCGGATCTTTACAACCCGAGGATCTGCTTTTTCTTCATCTCGTATTCTTCCTGCGAGATAGCACCGCGGTCCAGTAATTCCTTATACTTCATAAGTTCGTCCGGACCATTGTAGGACGTATAATTTGCATATTCGTCCAATGTCTGCATCTGCGGCTGGACCGGCGCCTGCTGATACTGCGGCTGAACCGGGATCTGGACCTGCGGCCCGCCCGCGTTCACATATTGTGCAGTCGCTGCTACATAACCGCATCTGCAACAAGCCGTCGTCTGATAGCTGTTCGGCGTTCCGCACATCGAGCAGAACCAATACTGCTCACCGCAAGCCGTGCAGGTATTCGTTCCCGCATTCTGCACACCACACCGCGAACAAAACCACGCTCTGCCCTGATATCCATTCAACTGACCGACCGGCTGATAATATGCCAACTCAGCCCTTCTGTCCGGACGCACCAGAATGATGACTAATCCGATCAGGCCCAGCAAAAAGCCCAGCCAGAAATTCAGCGCTCCGGTGTAACCGCGGCTCTTCGCAACCGAGTAGGTGACCGCTCCCCAGATGCATCCCCAGAAAGCTATTATAAACAAATATAGAAAAATCAGCCCGGCGATATTCATACCCATACCATTAGTACTCCTCTGCTCTCACTTATCCCGCGATTCTCACACTCCGAGGATCTGTTTCTTCTTCGCATCGAATTCCTCTTGCGTGATCACGCCGCGGTCCAACAATTCCTTATACCGTAACAACTCATCCGGACCGTTATTTGCCGTAAAATTCGCATAATCATTCGGAGTCTGTACCGGCGCCTGATACTGCGGCACGGCTGTATTCACATATCCGCCTGCAGTTCCGGAATATCCGCATTTTCCGCAAACATGGGTCGCATAACTATTCGGCGTTCCGCACATCGAACAGAACCAATACTGCTCGCCGCAGCGAACGCACGTATTCGTGTTTCCGTTTTGCGTGCCGCACTTCGAACAGAACCAAAGTCTGCCCTGCTGGGCATCCATCGGCATACCCTGCGGATAATACCCCTGCGGTCCGTAGCCCGGATCCTTCGTCAGATCCTTACGTGCGATCACAACGATAAATCCGATCAATCCCAGCAGGAAGCCCCACAAAAACGAAGTTCCCGGATTATAACCTTTATTCTTTCCGACAACGGACGAGATCGCACCCCAGATCACTCCCCAAACCAAACAATAGATCATATATGTGCCGTAATCCATAAGCCCTCCTGTTCCCGACTGTCCCCCTCGGGAGAAGCAGTCGTCCCGGTCGATGATCATCAACTCTTATAACGAAAGTATAGCATGCGGACAATGCCGCAAACAAGAGATAAATAGAGTATTTTTTCTTAAATTTTCATTAAGACGCACATCGGTCTGTGTCAAATATTCTGTGCATCTTCCGCCAGTATCCGCTCCAGTTCCGCCGCCGCCTTTTCCTGGCCGCCGTCGACTAAAATGCAGTGCATGCCGAAGGCTCGGCCGGCCTCGACATTTACCGCGCGGTCGTCGAGGTAAGCGCACTCAGCGGGATCCAGGTGATAACGTTCGAACAGCACCTTGTAGATGCCTGCCTCGGGCTTCGTCAGTTTCTCCTCGTAGGAGATCACCTTGCCGTCGACCAGGTCCGTAAAGGAAAATGAGCTCTCCCAGTGGCGGCGAAACAAGTCTTCCGGGTAGTTCGACAACAGGTAGAGTTTGTAGCCCCGCGCCTTCAGGCCCGAGAGCCAGTCACGGGTCGTCGGGAAGCTCAGGCACAGGCGCGTGGGGTCCTCCCAGAAGCGATCGTAGAGGGCCGCCTCGTCCGGATGCGCCGCCTTCATCTCATCCAAAACATCCGAAAAAGGCCGCGCGCCGCGGTCGAATTCATTCCACAAAGGGTTGAATATCATGTGCGACGCCACAGCCTCGATCTGTTCGTCTGTCATTCCTAGTTCCAGCATGTATTCACGGTAACGGAAATGGACCAGAACCATTCCGATGTCGAAAATGACATTCTTTATCATACGATCAGTCCGACTTCTTTCCGAAGAGTCCGCCGAGTTTGGACGTGATGTCGTCAACATTGATCTTCGCCTTAACTGCGGAGATCACGCTGTCGATCTGATCCTCGGGAAGGTCTACGCCTGCTACCTCTTCTACGACTTTTGTGGGTTCGGTCTTAAACCGCTCCTGCATCTTCGGATCATCCTTTACCTTCGAAACGATCTCTTCTACTTTAGCCTTGATATCCATTTTAAATCCTCCTGGTCTTTCATTATTCAGGTCAATGCACGTGCATTTTTCACCTAATAGTATTATACCGCTTTCCACCCGAAAATACAATCTTGCATTTTCCGCGTTTTTCCATTAAGATGGTACATGGCGGCGCTTTCGCGTCTCGCCGAAAGAAAGAACAGACAGCGGGCCCGCCCCTGTCTCAGGGAGTTTATCATGATACTGGCAGTCGGTCACATCCGCAAAGAATTTCCCGAAAAGGTCGTCCTTAGCGATGTTTCCTTTCACATAGAAGCGCACGAAAAAGCCGCGATCGTCGGGGTCAACGGCGCGGGTAAGTCTACCCTTTTGAAGATCATTTGCGGGGAAATGACGCCCGAAGAGGGCCAGGTCACCCTGCAGAAGGATATCAGTCTCGGTTACCTCGCGCAGCATCAGGAGATGACCGGCGAGCTCACGATCTTAGAGACCATGCTGAGCGCGCGTGGCGAGCTGCTGGAACTGGAGCAGAAACTGCGTGAGCTGGAACATAAGATGAAGGAAGTTTCCGGGGACGAACTGGAAGCCGTGATGGCTGCTTATACACGCGTGGACCACGCGTTCGAGAGTGGCGGCGGCTACGCATACCAGAGCGAGGTCACCGGTATTTTGAAGGGTCTCGGTTTTGCCGAGGAAGACTTCAACCGGCAGACCCGGACACTTTCGGGAGGTCAGCGCATGCGCGTAGCGCTCGGACGCTTGCTTCTCATCAAGCCGGACCTGCTACTCCTCGACGAGCCGACGAACCACCTGGACCTCAATTCGATCCTGTGGCTGGAGGACTACCTGCGCGGCTACGAAGGCAGCGTCCTCATCGTCTCCCACGACCGCTATTTCCTGGACCGCGTCGTGACGAAGATCATCGATATCGACCACACACATTGTAATGTTTACAACTGCAACTACACCGAGTTTGTCACCCGAAAGAAGCAAATGCTCGAGGTGCAGATGCATCAATATGAGAACCAGCAGGCGATGATCCGCCATCAGGAGCAAGTCATCGAAAAGTTGCGTTCGTTCAACCGTGAGAAGTCCATCAAACGCGCGGAGAGCCGCGAAAAGATGCTGAATAAGATCGAGGTGCTGGATAAGCCCGTCACCGATGACGACACCATGACCATTCATCTGAACCCGGCCGTCGTCAGCGGTAACGATGTACTCACGGTACGTGGACTTTCGAAGTCTTACGGCAGTCTGAACCTCTTCTCCGACCTGGATATCGACATCCGTCGTGGCGAGCGTGTCGCCCTCATCGGGGACAATGGAACCGGCAAGACGACGATCCTGCGTATCCTGAACGGTCTGGAGACGCCGGACAGCGGAAAGATCGTGTTAGGCGCGAAGGTCGAGGTCGCATACTACGATCAGGAGCACCACGTTCTGCACAATGAGAAAACCTTGTTTGACGAACTGTCCGATACTTATCCGGACATGAATAATACGCAGATCCGCAATGTGCTGGCTGCCTTCCTGTTCACGGGAGACGACGTTTTCAAGCGCATCGGCGATCTGTCCGGCGGCGAGCGTGGCCGCGTTTCGCTCGCGAAGCTCATGCTCACGAACGCGAACTTCCTGATCCTCGATGAGCCGACGAACCATCTCGACATTTTATCGAAGGAGATCCTCGAGGACGCGCTGCTGTCCTACACCGGCACCGTTTTCTACGTGTCCCACGACCGTTATTTCATCAACAAGACCGCGACCCGCATCCTGGATCTGACTGGTCATGCCGTGAAGAACTACCTGGGTAATTACGACTACTACCTGGAGAAAAAGGCGCAAGCCGCCCAGACTGCTTTAAACGCGGCAAATGCGGCATCTTCCGCTTCAGCGGTTTCTTCCTCGGACAGTGAAGGAAAACTCTCCTACGAGGCCGAGAAACGACGTCAGGCGGCACTGCGTAAGCAGAAGAACGACCTGGCACGCTGCGAAGCCCGGATCGAAGAACTGGAAAGTCAGAACCGCGAGATCGACGAACTGCTGACGCAGGAGGAAGTCTTCACGAACGTGGCCCGGCTGATGGAACTCCAAAAAGAAAAACAGGCCGCCGAAGACGAACTGGCGACCCTTTACGAAACCTGGGAGGAACTCTCCTCGCAGATCGAAGAATAAATGGATACGAAACAAAACGATCCGCCGTGCGAGGTCAACTCACACGGCGGATCTTATCAAAAGGATCAGCGAAGATCCAAAAGCAATGTTCAGCGGTCCGGACCTTTCGCGCCGCACGCGGCGCTTCCGGACTTCGGCAAATCATTTATGCTGCTTTCTTCTCCTTAAGAGCATCGTATACAGTCTGATACTTCTCTCTTGCGGTCATCTTCTCATCGACCTCACCGAGGTTGAGGATGCGGTACAGTGCCTGCATCTCGGATTCGGACCACTGGAAAGCGAAAGTCTTATTAAACATTTCAAATCTCTCTTCGTTGTTTCTGCATGCTAAAAAATCTCTAAGCATATTCATTCAACACCTCTTTTCCTATTTGGACCTTGTAGAAATCAAAGCCCTCTTGCACACTTGTGATTTCGGGCGTCCCCTTATCACGCCCTCATTCTAACTGATAATTTTCCAACGTGCAACTAGAAGAATCGACCGCTTTCGGTCGCTTTTTTGTGTGATTTCAGGGTACATTTTCCGACATGCCCGGAATACTCCGTCATTTTGCACAAAAAGGGGGGCGCACCTCCCTCAAAACTATGAGCGATGAACAAAAAAGAGGCCGTTCATGCAAGAACAGCCTCATAAAAATATAAGTCTAAGAACAATTATAAGTCTAAGAATGCCTCATAGCACCGCATTGCTTCGTAGAGGTCGGCTTTGTTGATGATCTCCCACGGAGCGTGCATGCTCAGGACGGGCACGCCACAGTCGATAACTTGCATGCCGTAATTTGCCATGATGTAGGCAATGGTTCCGCCGCCGCCTTCGTCCACGCGGCCCAGTTCGGCCGTCTGGTATGTAACACCGGCAGTCTCCAGTGCAGCACGGATGTCCGCGATGAACTCCGCATTTGCATCATTCGAACCGCTCTTACCGCGGGAACCGGTGAACTTGTTGAATACGACACCGCAACCCATGTGTGCGGCATTCTTCTTTTCAAAGGATGCAGCGTAAAGAGGATCAAATCCGGCGCTTACATCGCAGGAAAGCATCTTCGAATTCATCATGGCACGGCGCAACTTCAGATCGGTGTACTCGGTCATGCAGTTGATCATCTCCGCTACCATGTTCTCGAAATATCTCGAGTGCATACCGGTCGCGCCAACGCTTCCGATCTCTTCCTTATCGACCAGGAGGCCTACCGACGTAAAACGAGGCGTATCCATGTGCAGAAGCGCCATAAGCGTCGGGTATGCGCAGCTGCGGTCGTCGTGGCCATAGCCCAGGATCATGCTGCGATCCAGTCCGAGGTCACGCGCAGGGCCTGCGGGAACCACTTCCAGTTCCGCCGACTGGAAATCCGCCTCATCGATGCCGATGTCGCGCAGTTTATCCAGCACGAAGCTCTTAACGTTCTCTTTTTCTTTATCTTTATCATCCTTACCATCGCCGTCTTTATCCGATGAGATATTGATCTTCGGACGACCTGCGATCAGGATGTCGAGTTTCTCACCCTCGATCGCCTGCGATGCAGGCTTCGACATCTGGTCTCCCGCCAGGTGGATCAGAAGGTCGCTCACGCAGAATACGGGATCCTCGGGATCCTCACCGATGGACAGGCTGACTGCGCTCTTATCCTTCTTACAAACGATGCCGTGCAGTGCCAGGGGCAATGTGACCCACTGATACTTCTTGATACCGCCGTAATAATGCGTGTCCATGTAAGCCATCTTACCTGCCTCGTAGAGGGGGTTCTGCTTAACGTCCATACGCGGCGAGTCGATGTGCGCACCGATGATGCGCATACCTTTCTCGATGGGCTCACGGCCAATGACTGCCAGCATGATCTGCTTTCCCATCTGCACGCTGTACACACGGTCGCCGGGAACCAAAACCTCCCCGCGGGCGATCACTTCCTGCAGGTTCTTGAAGCCGCAGACCTTCGCCATGGAGACGGCGCGGCTCACGCACTCACGCTCGGTCTTACACTCGGTGATGAATTCCTTATAATCTGTCGCGAACTGCTCCAGATCGTTTAACTGCTCTTCGTTGTAACGCTTCCATGCGCTCTTTCGTTCCATAAAAACCTCCGTTACATTGGCCGAAAAAACAACTATTCTACATTCGTTCCGTTCACGATGCTCTGCAGCATCTCGGAATGTACATCAAAATCGATGCCGATGACCTGCTTCTTATCGATGGTCACGGGCTTTCCTGTATTACCCATAGGGATACGCTTCTCAACGATATCATACTTGAAGAATGCAGGCGCGCTCCAAACCAGATCGGTCAGCATGTCGACCGACATGTTGGTCGTGATCAGCGGCAGGATCGTATCCAGGGCGGAAATGATGCCCGGGATAGACTGGCTCTTCAGCTGACGCACGGCTGCATTGATCACGTTACGCTGGCGCTGTGTTCTCGCATAGTCCGAGCCGACATAGCGGATACGCGCATAAGCGAGTGCCTGCGGGCCGTTCAGATGCAACTTGCCTACCATGCCTTCCGGCAGTTTGTCGACGGATGCCTCACGTCCGTACAGACCATTGATCTCGTTAAGATATTCATTGATCCAGTGACGCTCTTCTTCGGAAACCTCGATATCCACGCCTCCGACCGCATCCACACCTAAAATAAAGGAGAGGAAATCAACGCGGGCGTAATAGTCGACACGGACTCCGAAGTTCGCTTCGATCGTATCGATCAAAAGCGGCGCCCCGCCGTAAGCATAGGCGGAATTGATACGGTCGCCACCGCGGCCGGGGATCACGACGTAGACATCACGCATGATGCTCGTCATATAGATCTTTTTCTGTTTTTCATTAATGGTCAGGATGATGATGGCATCGGCACGACCATTCAGATGCGCGCGCGCGTCAATACCCAGAAGCAGGATATTGGTGACGCCATCCTTCTCCAGTTCAGGTGCGACGGTCGGTTCCTCGGTCTCCGTCGGCTTTCCTCCGAAGGGCTCCTCCGTCTCCGGCGCCTCCGTCGACATACGGCTGATAATGATGTCGATCTGGCTCTGCAATTCTGCAACGTCCTGCGAAGGCGAGTCCGTAACGGGCTCTTCCGTCGACTCGACTCCCTCCTCGTTATCATCCAGCGTCGCATCCGGCGCCATCGTAGATACAGAGGCTGCATCCTCGTAATTAATCTTTTTAACAAAGTGGCGCACGATCGCATGAATCAGGAACCATCCGAGTAAGACGATCAATGCAAGTATCAAAACGATAATGCAGATACGGCGAATGATCCTGCGTCTGCGGTTCTTTTTCGCCTTTCTGCCGCGCGAGACCGTATGGTGTCCCCCCGTTCCCGAGGAGCCCGTCGTCCGTCTGCGCGCTACTATTTTCTCGGTGTCCCTGCCGCGACTGCCGGAACCACTCTGAGAACTATTCTGAGCTTCCATGCGTTTCTGCTGCTCCAGGATCCTCGCGAACTCTCTCGCGCGCTCTTCCTGACTGCGGCCATCACGGTCACCGGTATTTCTTGTATCCATGTAAAAAACCTCCTGTCGGCAAGACACAGCCGCCCCCTCACAAGCTCTGCCCGCACACACTATGTAAGTATACCACTAAGCTACGGATTAAACAAGTCTTTTTGTTTTCTTCCTCTAAAAAGGCTTGTATTTCAAAGGTTTCAGGTGTATAATGAATTGCATTGAACCAGGTCTCAAATGAGACAAAATATGCACATTTTAGGAGGACGCATATGAAGGATAAAGTTATTCTTGCCTATTCCGGCGGACTGGACACGACCGCCATCATCCCGTGGTTAAAGGAAAACTATGATTATGAAGTAATTTGCTGCTGTATCGACGTCGGTCAGGGCAATGAGCTCGACGGTCTGGAGGAACGTGCGAAGTACTCAGGCGCCGAGAAGCTTTACATTTTGGACGTTGTAGACGAGTTCTGCGACGATTACATCGTTCCCTGTGTACAGGCGAACGCCGTTTACGAAAACAAGTACCTGCTCGGTACCTCTATGGCCAGACCGCTCATCGCTAAGAAGCTGGTCGAGATCGCTCGTAAGGAAAATGCTGTAGCGATCTGCCACGGTGCTACCGGTAAGGGTAACGACCAGGTTCGTTTCGAGCTCGGCATCAAGGCTCTGGCTCCCGATCTCAAGATCATCGCTCCCTGGCGTTGCAGTGATACATGGAAGATGTCTTCCCGTGAAGACGAGATCAAATACTGCGAAGCACACGGTATCAAGCTTCCGTTCTCTACGGACTCCAGCTATAGCCGTGACCGCAACCTGTGGCACATCAGCCACGAAGGTCTGGAACTCGAGGATCCGGCAAATGCTCCTAACTACGAGCACCTTCTCGTACTCGGAACCTATCCCGAGCACGCTCCGGACGAAGGCGAGACCATTTCCCTCTCTTTCGAGCAGGGTGTTCCGGTAGCCCTCAACGGCGAGAAGATGAAGGTTTCCGAGATCATCAAGAAGCTCAACGCGATCGGCGGAAAGCACGGTATCGGCATCGTTGATATCGTTGAGAACCGTGTCGTAGGCATGAAGTCCCGCGGCGTTTACGAGACTCCCGGCGGAACCATCCTGTTGGAGGCACATGCACAGCTCGAGGAACTCATCCACGATCGTGACACCTTCGCATTCAAGAAGATCGTCAGCGCTCGTTTCGCAGACCTGGTTTACGAAGGAAAGTGGTTCACCCCTCTTCGTGAGGACCTGGAAGCATTCATCAAAACATCCCAGAAGTATGTGACCGGTGAAGTTAAAGTGAAGCTCTATAAGGGCAATATCATCAAGCAGGGCACAACTTCTCCGTACAGCCTGTACAGCGAGTCTCTTGCTTCCTTCACCACCGGCGACCTTTACGATCACCACGACGCTGAAGGTTTCATCAACCTGTTCGGCCTGTCCCTGAAGGTTCGTGCTATGATCGGCGCGCAGAAGATCGACGAATAATTGAGGATTTATTCATGCAGAAGATCGGTTTTGACCAACATAAATATTTAACGTTGCAATCCGAGAAGATCCAGGAGCGTATTGCCGCTTTCGGCGGCAAGCTCTACCTGGAGTTCGGCGGCAAGCTTTTCGATGACTTCCACGCATCCCGCGTCCTGCCCGGCTTCAAGCCCGACAGCAAGATCTCGATGCTGGCGAAGTTAAAGGACGACGCAGAGATCGTCATCGCCATCAACTCCGGCGATATCGAGAAGAATAAGGTCCGCGGCGACCTGGGCATCACCTACGATATGGACGTGCTCCGTCTGATCGATGCCTTCCGCGGCTATGGCCTGTATGTGGGCAGCGTCGTTCTGACGCAGTTCGCCGGCCAGCCTTCGGCCATCGCTTACCAGAAGCGTCTGGAAGCACTGGGCATGAAGGTCTACCGCCACTACCCCATCCCCGGCTATCCCGCCAACATCCCGTTCATCGTCAGCGATGACGGTTACGGCCGCAACGAGTACGTTGAGACGACACGTTCACTCATCGTCGTTACTGCTCCGGGTCCCGGCAGCGGTAAGATGGCGACCTGCCTGTCCCAGCTCTACCATGATTTCAAGCGCGGCATCCGCGCCGGCTATGCGAAATACGAGACCTTCCCGATCTGGAACCTCCCGCTGAAGCATCCGGTAAACCTCGCTTACGAGGCTGCGACCGCCGACCTGAACGATGTCAATATGATCGACCCCTTCCATTTGGAAGCTTATGGTGAGACGACCATCAACTACAACCGTGACGTGGAGATCTTCCCCGTGCTGAACGCGATGTTCGAGCAGATCATGGGCCAGTCTCCGTACAAATCGCCGACGGATATGGGCGTTAACATGGCGGGCTACGGCATCATCGATGATGAGGTCACCCGCGAGGCTGCCTGCCAGGAGATCATTCGCCGCTACTACGCGACCCTGTGCCAGAAGCGCAAAGGCTTGGCAGATCAGGAAGAAGTTACGAAGATCGAACTGCTGATGAAGCAGGCCGGCATCACGACAGCAGACCGCAAGGTCGTTGGCGCGTGCCTGATGAAGGCGGAAACGACCGGACTTCCCGCTGCAGCGATGGAACTTCCGGACGGACGTGTCATCACCGGACGTACGAGCGAGCTTTTAGGCGCGTCCTCCGCGTTACTGCTCAACGCCCTGAAGACATTGGCCGGCATCGACGATGAGATCAAACTCATCTCCCCGACCATCATCGAGCCCATCCAGAACCTGAAGGTGAACCACCTCGGGAACCGGAACCCGCGTCTGCATACCGACGAGATCCTGATCGCGCTGTCCATCTGTGCCGCAACGGACGAAACCGCCCGCCGCGCCATGGACCAGCTGCAGAACCTCCGCGGCGCGGAAGTTCACACCAGCGTCATCCTGTCCCAGGTCGATGTCAATGTGTTCCGCAAACTCGGTGTAAACCTGACCAGCGAGCCGGTCTACCAAACCAAGAAGCTCTATCATCAATAACGCAATGCGCGTTGATATACCAACAAAAAAGGCCGAAACCTTCATTCGAAAGGTTTCGGCCTTTTATTCTATGCCGGATCTTCCGGATCGTTCTCATCCGATCCGTCCTTTTGTATTTCATCGGACTTTCTGCGCCGCGGCAGAAACTCCATAAAAATCGCGGCGATAAACAACCAGAAGCCGGGATCGGTCAGTCCCAAAAGCGCCAACCATTTGATCGGCGAAAGCAGACAGACGATCGCGATCCATAGTCCGCCCAACGCGGGAACGCCAGACACAAACCTCCCACCGCGGACATTATGTATAAAGATCGCCCAGTTCATTCCGTAGAAAAAGATTCCCGGTAAAGCCAGAACGATATATACCCACCAATCATATATCGGCATATCGATACCTCCACTATCCAGTTTTCAGGCGGTACCTTCCCAACCTACGCATATCACGGTTTTTTGGGGGAAGTATCGCGATCCGTGATCCTCTTTGCATGGATCTTTTGAACTTTCTTTTTCTCGGGTTTTTCAGGCTTTTCGGTTTTTGCCTTCGCGGAAAATGTCAGATCCACGATGGTCAGGATGCCGAGGATCAGCGCCGCCCCGCCGAAAACGTAGTTCACGACATCGGCAAAAAGATTATCGTTGAATTCCATTCGCGGATTGATGCCATCCAGGATCCGCAGGGTGATGCAGATCACCGCGCAGATGATGCAGATATGGGCTAAACCGTAACGTATGATCCTCTTCATTTATTCTGCCTCCCGTATCAGCAAGCAATCGCTCAGGTTTCTGCCACCGTCCGCCGGCCGGTCGTAGACCGCTCCGTTGAAGACCATGGCGGACGTTTTTCCGCCGTCCAGGTTGTAGGCCTGCGTGCAGCCGAAACTCTCCATGATGTAGGCCATCTCGGTGAACTTGATGCCGTTGGAATAGCCGGACTGACGTCCGTCAAAGACTGCGAAACAGTAGTGTCCGGGCTCGATGTAGCCCAGTGCGGTGCGGGGATGGTTCTTCTGAAGGTAGCCGCCCGCATTGACCTCGGAAACTGCGTGGCCGGACGCATCCAAAAGCGCCGGGCCGAAGGTCCACGCCTGGTAGGCGCCCTTCGCGATCAGTTCCTGAATGTCGTAGTCCGGTCCGTAAACTTCCATGGTACCGTCGTAAAAGAGAACGCAGATATCACTGTCGGTCTCATCATTGCGGTAGAGTTCTCCGTTCCGGATGACCAGACCGCTCTTCTGGTAGCCGTAGAAATCGCCGTTGATGCCGACGATGCCGTTGTGCCGCATCGTCATGTCGAGCACTGACTCGTGGAAGCCGATGCCGTAGGTGTCGCCTGCCATCGCCGTACAGAAGCAGGAAATGTCCGCCACATAGATGTCGGCGATATAGTAAGTCAGGGTCGTCTTCCCTTTATTTTCCTTCGTATATGTCTGAATATCGATGGAGACGGTCGGTCCCGAATACGAGTGGTCCGTGATCACGACCTCCTCGGAGAAATGGTCCTCGAACTTCTCCGTCCACATAAGCTGCGGGATATTCTTCCGGGGCTTCGCAGTGGTCGGCGGCTCTGTTTCCTCCGTGGGCTCCTCAGTCGTCGGTTCGTCCGTGGGCTCCGTGTCCCCGCCCTGCGACTGCGACGCGTCTGCCTTCGTGGTCTCCGGGGGCAATGTCGGCTCCTGCGTAGGTTCCTCCTGCGTAGCCTTAGGCTGCGTCTGCTCCTCGCCGCTCGCCGTCGTCTGCGTCTTCGCATAAGGATTTTCGATCTTTATCCCTATGCTCTCCTGCTCCCGCGGCAACAGGAAATAATATAAACAAAACACCAGGGCGATACCCCCGATGATCACCAGATCCGCAAAAAAATGAAGAAACAGGCGGAGACCCCGTCTCGGCTCTCCGGCCTGTTTGTTCTTATGAGCGGATAAGCGTTCATTTTCACTCATCTTGCTGCTCTTCCTTCTACAAATGATCGATTAAAAATCAAGAATTGCTGGGTCGCCCAGCTGAAGAAAAACATGGTGCATTCAACGATTATCTTTGAAACTATGGCATTCATCCGCACGCCATTGACCAGCAGGTTCAAAAGGATCGTATTCAAGGTCAAAACGATCGCCGCCACGACGATATACTTCAGGGCGGTCTTTATCACGCTTTGATCATCCTTAAACACCAGATGTTTATTGATCGTGAAATTCACGGTCGCACTGATCAGGCGGGCAATGATGTTACAATGCGACAGATAGCTTCCTGCCGTAACGAAATTCAGCACGGAGAAGCAAAACAGATCCAACAGGAAACAGAAGAACGACGCGGCCATGAACTTAAAGATGCCGATGTAGATCCGCATGCTGTCCTTCAGCGCGTGGAAATGTGAGCCACTGTTGTCGTTTTCATAGATCGTGCGGATGGGTACCTGCGCGATCCGGATGTTGTTACGTGTCAGTTCCAGCAACACGTTCATCTCGTACTCGAAACGATCGCCTTCGATCTCCAGGAGACCGGGGATCATCGAGATCGGGAAGAGGCGCATGCCGGTCTGGGTATCATCGACCAGCTGGCCGGTGACCAGATGGAAGACTCCCTTCGTAACGCTGTTGCCGAAACGACTGCGGAACGGCACCTTCCGGTCGAAATTCCGGACGCCGAGCACCATCATCATCTCGTCCATGTTAAGCTGATGGATCAGGCGGACCGCGTCGGTAAACTTATGCTGGCCGTCCGCGTCCATGGTGAGCACCGCCGTGTCCACGTCATCCGAGTAGTGTTCCTGGATGTAGCGCAGGCCCGTCTTCAGCGCCGCCCCCTTACCGCGGTTGTGCGCGTGGTGTACGACCTTCGCGTAACGCACCGCCTGCTCGATTCGGTCTTTTTCGACCTCCGAACCATCATTGACCACAACGATCGACATGTTCGAACGCTCGCGGATCTCCTGCAGGAGCGGGATGAAATGCTCTCCCGGCTCATAGGCGGGGATCAACACGATTATTCTTTTTTTCGGTGAATCGAAGCCCTCCATGAGCCCTCCTTAATTACACATCCTGCGCGATCACTTACGCGCGTGTTTCTTATCTTTCTTCTCCTGATACATGCGCTTATCTGCCTCCCGCATACAAGCGAGCATGTTCATGCCCTTACGGCAATAGTAAAAACCGATGCTGGCGGATATCTCGTACGGTTTCCCTGAGCGACCGTTGTACTCGAGTATATCCTGCTGAATGTCCTTCGACCACTGCTGTGCCTCCGCTTCGTTCTCCGAAGGGAACAGCGCCAGGAATTCGTCGCCGCCGATACGGGCATTGATCCCGAACGGATGCGTGTGGCGCGACAGGATCTCGCCGAAAGCGATCAGTGCCGCATCGCCCTCCACATGGCCGAACGTATCGTTGATATATTTCAGGCCGTCGAGGTCGATACTGACGATGCAGAAGCATTGGCCGGTGCGCTGCAGGCGCTCGTACAGCTTCTTCATGGTATGTTCCATGGCCCTGCGGTTCGGCAACGAGGTCAATGCATCCACGTAGGACTGCTCACGCAGCTCGCTGACCGATTTTATCTCCTCGAAGATGCGGATCCGTTCCATCGAACTGATCAACGTGAAAACGAGGTTCTTCAAGTAATACTTACATTTATCAAACTGAAGGTTTCTGAAAGCGATGTATCCGAAGCAATAATCCTTCTCATGAAGGGACACCAGATACAGCGGCATGGAATAGTCATAATATCCTTCCGGTAAAACGTCCCGGCGGTCGAAACGCTCCTCGAGCATGGTCACGCCGTCGTCGTTTACGATGGCTTTGAGGATCATGTGATCCGTGTATTTGCCGACCATCTCAGCGACGTTGTTCTGCCGTTCGTCCTCGTCACAGAAGCAGAAAAACATGTCGCCCAGGCCCAGGCCCTTAACATACGTGTATGCAGAGAACATCAGTTCGGCCAATGTATCGCTGCCCTCAAATTCGAGGTTCATGTAGGTGCCGTGGTGCATGGCGCGCTGAAGACCTTCCTTATCGCGGAAGAGACGCTGGAACGACGCCATATTCAGGTCTCGCTCGCAACCGCAGCTGTTGCGGAAACGCGGCGACAGTTGCAGTCCGACTGTCTTCTCCTGCTCTTTTCCTTCCCAAATGTTCTTCAGGATGCGGATCGCCGTCTTACCCATTTCGTTATGGGGAACGTGCATCGTCGTAAGCGGAGGGATCTGGAACTGTGCTTCTTCCAGGTCGTCATATCCGGATATGCAGATGTCCTGCGGAACGCGATATCCACGGTGTGAAAAAGCGTCGCACAGGGAGATCGCCATATAGTCATTCGCACAAACTACGGCCTGCGGAAGCTGCGCGTTCTTCGTTATGAACCACTCTGCGGCATCGTCGCCGCGATTACGCCAGTAATCGCCGTAGTAGATCATCCCGTCGGTCACTTCTATGCCATATTTATGCATGGTGTCGAGATAGGCCTGAAGACGCAACCTGCCGTCCTCGAGATCCAGACGTCCTGCCATGTAGGCGATGCGTGTGAAATGATGCTCATTGATAAAGTGCTCGATCATCTCGGTCTGCGAATTATAATCGTCGCCGACGACATTGTAGCATCCTTCGGTGAATGCGCGAAGCGAGACGATGGGGCATTCGGCTTCCCGTTTGAAATACTCGGTGATGTATTCCGCCATACCGTCGATCCCATAGGTGTCCGGGGCGATGATGATACCGTCGAAACGTTTGATGTCCGGGATGTCCACGACATGCATCTCGATGGCTCCAAACAAAGCATTTACCCCGCGGGCGGAAGAATTGACGCAGAACATCACGGCAGCACCGATCCTGCGGGCTTCCGTCGAGATCACCGTAGCAATATTCGACTGAAATTCGGATGTAATGTCACCGATACAGCAAAGTACATTCTTCACACTCATTCACCTTCTCTCAAACCCGAAATTCGTTCAGGAGAAACCTTTTTACGACTGCAAAGCCGATTCTCCCCCCATTATTGATAGTGTTAGAATAGCAAAAAAACGGAGAAATGTCAATCAAAAATGCTCGACACTTTTCCGTTTTTGCTCATTTTTTATGATTTTTTTAGATTTGTCTCTTACTTCGCAACAACGCTCTCGATCGCTTTCGAAAGGCGTACGACCATCTCATCGATGTCCTCTTTTGACGCGATGAGCGGGGGCAGAAAACGCACGGTGTTGTTTGCTGCAGCGATGGTGACGAGGCCGCCCGCAAGCGCTGCCTTTACCACGTCGATCGCACTGATGCCGTCAAACTGCAGGCCTTGCATCAGGCCCATGCCTCTGTGGTCGCAAATGCAGGAATACTTCGCCTTCACTTCATCCAGTTTCTTCCACAGGTACTCTCCGTTCTTCTTCGCACCTTCAACGATCTTCTCCTGATCGAAGATGTCCAGGACCGTGTCCACAGCGGTGCATACGAGCGGGTTGCAACCATAGGTCGTGCCGTGGTCGCCGCGTGTCATGGTCGCTGCCTTTTCATTGCACAGGAAGGCGCCGACGGGAACGCCGCAACCCAAAGCCTTCGCGGAAAGCAGGATGTCCGGCTTCACGCCGTAGCCCTGGTGCGCGAACATATAACCGGTCCGGCCCATGCCGCACTGGATCTCATCGAAGATCAAAAGCGCGTCATTTTCGTCGCAGAGCTTCCGAACGCCCTCCAGGAACTCCTGGGTGGCCGGGAAAATGCCTCCTTCGCCCTGTACAGGCTCTAAAATGATCGCAGCGGTATTTTTATCGACGAGCGCGGAAACCGTGCTTAAATCGTTGAATTTCGCGAAACCGACGTTGTCGAACAGCGGAGCGAACGGAGTGCGGTACTCCTCATGTCCGGTCACCGCAACAGCGCCGGTCGTTCTGCCGTGGAAGCTGTCTTCCATCGCAACAATATTGTAGTTCTTCTTTCCCTTGTTGTTCGCATATTTCTTCGCGAGCTTCAGCGCGCCCTCGACCGCTTCCGCACCGCTGTTGGTGAAGAAAACGCGGTCCATGCCGGACGCCTTTATCAGTTTCTGCGCCGCATTTGCCAGAGGAACATGGTAGAACAGGTTGGAAACGTGGATGAGTTTATCCACCTGTGCCTTCAATGCGGAGTTATACTTCTTATTTCCGTAACCGAGCGCCATTACGCCGATGCCGGAACCGAAATCCAGGTAATCCTTACCGTCCAGATCGTAGAGGTACATGCCCTCGCCATGGTCGAACGCTATCGGGAACCGGGAGTAGACCTGCAAAAGCGCATCTTCGGTCTGTTTGATCACTGCCTCAGTCTTCATAAAACCCTCCTTAATCCTGCGGATTATACAACTCGCTGTCCTTACTCAGGATCGCTGTCCCGATCCCTTTATTCGTGAAGATCTCAAGTAACAGACAATGCAGGATGCGGCCGTCCATGATGTGGACGCGTGAAACGCCGTTCTGTACGGCGTCCATGCAATTCTGCAGCTTCGGAAGCATGCCGCCGCCGACATTGCCGCTCGCGAGCAGCTCTTCCATCTGGTCGATGGGCAGCTCGCTGATGAGGCTCGAGGGATCCTTCGGGTCGCGGTATACGCCCGGAACGTCCGTCAGGAACGCCAGCTTCTCCGCCTTCATCGCACGTGCGATCGCGCAGGCTGCATCGTCCGCATTGATATTATACGTATTGTATTCGTCGTCATAACCGATCGGGCAAACGATCGGCAGGAAATCCTTCTCCAAAAGGTCGTACAGGATCTTCGGGTTCACGTGGTCGATATCACCCACGAAGCCGATGTCCTCGCCGCCGGCCAGTTTCTTCTGCACGTGCAGCAGGCCGCCGTCCTTACCGCTGATGCCGACGCCGAGCACGCCCAGCTCCTGCACCATCTTCACGAGGTCCTTATTCACACGGTTGAGCACCATCTCCGCGATCTCCATGGTCGCCGCGTCAGTTACACGCAGGCCGTTGACGAAGCGCGGCTCCATGCCGGCCTTCTCCACCCATTTGCTGATCGCCTTACCGCCGCCATGTACGATGATCGGCTTGAAACCGACCAACTTCAACAGTACGACGTCCTTGATGACGTTCTTCTGAAGTTCCTCATCCGCCATGGCGCTACCGCCGTACTTTACGACGATGACCTTGCGGTTAAATCTCTGAATATACGGCAGGGCCTCGATGAGCACTTCTGCCTTCTGCATGATCTTCTCTTCCATGATAGTTTCCTCCGACTTATTATGAGCGATAGTCGCCGTTGATCTTTACGTAGTCATAGGTCAGGTCGCAGCCCCACGCGGTCGCGGTCTCTGAACCGTTCTTCATGTCGCAGACAGCGGTCACATATTCCTGGGAGAGGATCTTCGTCGCCTCTTCCTCGCTATACACTGCGTACATGCCGTCCTTGATGACCTGAACGCGTCCCGCGCTGCTCTCGAAATAGATGTCCACGCGCTCGGGATCGAAGTTCACGCCGCTGTAGCCCATCGCGCACATGATACGTCCGCTGTTCGCGTCGTGGCCGAAGATCATCGCCTTCGTCAGGCTGGATGTGATGACGCTCTTAGCCAATGTACGTGCGTGCTCTTTCGTATCTGCGTTCTTTACGGTAACTTCGAAGAGGCAGGTACAGCCTTCGCCGTCGCCCGCGATCATCTTCGACAGACCAACCATAACGCCGTGCAGTGCCTCACAGAAGGCATCATAGTCAGCGCCGGGGGCGTCGATCTTCGCATTGCCCGCCTGGCCATTTGCCAGCAGGAGCACGGTGTCGTTTGTGGAGGTGTCGCCGTCCACGGAGATCATATTAAATGTATCCACAACGTCTTCCTTCAGAGCCAGTGTCAGGAGCTCCTTGCTGATGGAAACGTCGGTGGTGATGAAGCAAAGCATGGTGCACATGTTCGGATGGATCATGCCCGAACCCTTACACATGCCGCCGATCACTGCCTTCTTGCCGCCTACGGTGAACTCGTATGCGATCTCCTTCGGCTTCGTGTCGGTGGTCATGATGGAGCGTGCCGCGATGTGGCCGTGCTCCAAGTCATCGCCCTTCGCATCCTTCAACAGGCCGATGCCGTTTACGATGCGGTCGATCGGCAACTGCATACCGATGACGCCGGTCGATGCTACTGCGACTGCATCTGCCGGAATGCCGAAAGCAGCTGCGGCAGCATCTGCCGTCTGCTTGCAGTAGTCGTAACCTTCCTTACCCGTACATGCATTTGCGATGCCGGCATTGATGATAACCGCCTGCAGGTAATCGCTGTTGTCAACGACTGCCTTATCCCACAAAACAGGCGCTGCCTTTACTACGTTCGTGGTAAAGGTCGCTGCTGCCTTACAGGGGCTCGTCGAGTAAACGAGCGCCATGTCGTTGCGCTCCTTATATTTGATACCGGCTGCAACGCCGGCTGCTTCAAAACCTTGTGCTGCGGTAACTCCGCCTTCGATCTTCTTCATAACCAATCTCTCCTATTTGTTGTACGCGATGATATTCTTCTCATTCAGCGTAAAGTCGTAATAGTTCAAGTCCTCTCGCTTCGTCCAGCCGATCTGATGCCAGAACTTGTTGCCGACATCGTTCGTGGTGAACGCGATCAGGGACACTTTATTGATCTTCTCTTCGCGAAGTGCCTTCATGCAGAACACTACCATGGCCTTGCCGATGCCTCGCATACGGTAATCCTCATGCACGCATACGTGGTACAGGCAGCCTCGTCGGCCGTCGTGCCCGCACAGGATCGCTCCGACGATCTTACCGTCCTCCACAGCGACCACGCTGGTGCTGGGATTACGCTTCAGGAAGACCTCCACGCCCTCGCGCGAGTCGTCCACGCTTCGGATCGCAAATCCGTGGATGCTCATCCACAGCTTGTAGACCCCCTCGTAATCATCGATCGTCATAACACGGATCTGTGCCGTATTCTTGGAAGATTTCTTCACAGCCTTCTGCGTAGAAGCGCTCTTAGAAGTATTTTCTTTCGTACATTTTGCCATAACTGCTCCTTCGACCGGCCCGTTATACCGGATGAAACTCATTTTATGCATCGATATCTGCATAAAATACGGCTTTATGCATGAAAATATGTATAAATAGTGCCGTATTGACCAATTATACACCCGAAGCCCCCGAAATGCAATACCTTTTTAGACTTTTTCATGCATTTCCCCGCGCCGAGGACTTCCCGGGGGCTTCTCTTACGCGCATTTTCGGAAAATGCTTCCTTTTGCGCGTAAGATCGCACTGACCCGGAAGTATATCTTACGCGTATTTTGGTGAAAAGCTTCCTTTTGCGCGTAAGATCGCACTGACCCGGAAGCTTTTCTTACGCGCATTTTGGTGAAAAGCTTCCTTTTGCGCGTAAGAGCGCACTGACCCGGAAGCCTTTCTTACGCGTATTTTGGTGAAAAGCTTCCTTTTGCGCGTAAAGCCCCAGACATCGAAAGGGACAGCGAGCGCCAAAACGCGCCCCCTGCCCCGTATAATTAACCTGCCAGCTTCATGACTTCGATCAGAAGCAGCCAGCTCATTCCGTAATAAGTCACAACGGCCGCGAGGTCGTTGATGGTCGTGATCAGCGGGCCGGACGCCACCGCGGGGTCCACCTTCATCTTCTTGAAGACCAGCGGGATCACGGTGCCGACGATGCTCGCGATCAACATCGCGACTACGATGCTGATGCCGATGCACGCGGACACTGCATAGGAAAATGTCAATGTCTTGCCTTTAAACAGCATGATGTACAGGCCCAGCAGGGCAAATGAGATGCCGCCCAGGATGAGTCCGTTGCACAGGCCGACGCGCATTTCCTTAAAGACCAGGCCGACCTTCTGCCGCCGCGTCAGGTTTTCATCCATCAGCACGCGGATGGTCACCGCCAGCGACTGCGTGCCGCCGTTACCTGCCATATCCAGGATCAGCGACTGGAACGCGATGATCAGCGTCAACTGCGAAACGACCTTCTCGAACGCCCCGACCACGCTGGAAACCAGCATGCCCAGACCCAGCAGCACCAACAGCCACGGCAAGCGCTTCCGCAAGCTCTGCGTCAGCGGCTCCGAAAGATCTTCCTCCGCGGTCAGACCTGCCAGTCGTGCGTAATCTTCGCCCATCTCGTCATCGACTACTTCGATGATGTTCTGCGCGGTGATGACACCCTGGATGTGGTTCTGATTATTCAGGACCGGGATGTATGCCTCCGAATAGTCCTTCAGTCGTTCGATACAACTGTCGATATCTTCATGTCCGTAAACGTAAGGGAAGGATGTCACTACCAGGCTCTCCAGCGGTGTGGAGTTGCGGGCAATGATGAGCTCTTTCAGGTCGATCGCTCCGTAGTACTCGCCATTCTCGTCCTCAACGAAGATCGTGGCAATGTTATCATTTTCCGCCGCCTGCTCGATCAGGCTGGACATAGCCTGCTTCACGGTCAGGTTCTCACGGATCACGATGAAATTCGCCGTCATCTTACTACCGATCTCATCCTCATCGTACGCCGCGATCATCTCGACCTCGCGCCGCGCCTCCGGTTCCATGCTGGAAATGATCAGCGTGCGCCGCTCTTTCTCGATGCCCTTCAGCAGCTGCGCCGCCGTGTCCGTCTCCAGGTTACTGATGATGTCCGCCGCTTTTTTGATATCCATCTCATCAATAAAGCGCTTCGTATCCTCTTCTTCCGTGTATTCAAAAACAGCGGATAAAACTTCGGTGCCCAGCACCCGATAAAGTTTTACCCGCTCGGAAGATGACAGTTTAGGGAGAACCTCAGCAATATCATTTTCATGATAATCACCGAGCTTCTCTTGCATCACCTTCGGGGAGGTCTGACTTCGGACGATCGCCATAATCTCGCCTTCATAGTCCGGTCGCTTCGCAACCTCTGTTTCCATAAGCTCAAGTTCTTCGCTCATTTCGTCAGTACCTCCTTCTCGTGATATTTTTTCGTTTGCTATTCATGTTGTCGCGAATACTACGGATTGCTCCGCGCTTTGCGCTCTCGAAATCCTACGACCATTCGCCATCCTCCTCGTTTCCCTTCGGGAACCGGGATGGCTCATGTTCGTTCGGTTCTCAAGGTCCCGTATGCGAATGCAAGCATTCGCAACGTGGACTTTTCGAACCTAGTATTCGTTTACATTCCGCGCATTTTTATCTCGGGGCCGCCGGTTCCTTCGATGTACGCGCGTGTGATCGTGACTTCGCCGATGTTCGGATCTTTCGGGATCTCGTACATGATGTCGAGCATGAAATCCTCGATGATGGCGCGCAGCGCACGTGCTCCGGTATTCTTCTTCAGCGCACGTTCCGCGATCAGCTCGAGTGCGTCGTCGGAGAACTTCAGGTTCACACTGTCGATCTCGAACAACCGATGATACTGCTTCAGGATCGCATTCTTCGGCTCCTTCAGGATCGAGATCAGCGCCTCCTTCGACAGTCCGTCAAGCGTAAATACTACCGGCAGTCGGCCCAGGAATTCCGGGATCATACCGAACTCCCGCAGGTCCTCATTTTCCACATGACTCATCAGGTGGGGATCGTTGTCGTAGCGATCCTTCAGATCTCCCTGGAAGCCCATCGTCGAATTATGCAGCAGGCGGCTCTTGATGATCTCTTCGAGATCGGGAAATGCGCCCCCGCAGATAAACAGGATGTTCGACGTATCCATGGTGGTCAGCGGTACCATGGCATTCTTACTCATGGCGCCCACCGGCACCTCGACCGTCGCGCCCTCCAGCAGCTTCAGCAAGCCCTGCTGAACGGCCTCACCGCTGACGTCGCGGCTGTTGGTATTCTTCTTCTTCGCGATCTTATCGATCTCGTCGATGAACACGATGCCATGCTCCGCCTTCTCGACGTCGCCGTCGGCGGCCGCCAAAAGCTTACTGAGCACGGACTCGATGTCGTCGCCGATGTAACCCGCCTCCGTCAGGGAGGTCGCATCCGCGATCGCAAGCGGCACGCGAAGTAGCTTCGCGAGCGTCTTCACCAGATACGTTTTGCCGCAACCGGTCGGTCCGATCATCAGCATGTTCGACTTCTGGATCTCGATGTCACCCTGCTCCTCGGAGAGCACACGCTTATAGTGGTTGTAGACCGCGACCGAGATCACCTTCTTCGCATGATCCTGGCCGATGACATATTCGTCCAGCTGCGCTTTGATCTTATGCGGCGGCGGCACATTCTTTATGGTCAGAGGCGGTGCCTCTTCTTCCGTCTTTTCTTTCTTCTTTTTCTTCTTCGGCTTCAGTTTCCCGATCTCTTCCGGCTCACTGACGCCGCTGATCTCATTCATGAAATCGGTAAAACTGCTGTACTGCGAACCGAAGACCACATTGGGCGGAAAACCGATCTTCGTGAAGTCATTGTCCTTCATCAGATCCATGGTCTTCTGCATGCAGTCGCGGCAAATGGAGAACCCGCCCGGGATCTCGATCAGAGGCCCCGTCTGATCCTCCGTCCTGCGACAGGAAAAACAGTAACGGAGTTTTCCGTCGTTATTATCTTTTTTATCCTTTTTTTCTTCCGAATTCTGCTCGGAATCCTTTATCTTATCAGCCATATGATGTTCCTTTCAATTACGCACACAAAAGCATCCTTTCCACCCTACGATTATATCCTACTTTCTCCGCTTTTTCAATCCCGCTTTGACATTTTCCGCAAAGAGTGATATGATTATTTAAAGTTTTACTTGATTAATCACTTAATTACGAAAGGAAGGCTTATGGAACATTTTACCGCTGAAAGTTTGGGAACGCTCCACGATCACGAGCACCCGGCAGAGACCAAAGAACTTTTGGAACACCGCCCCTCTGAGACGGCATTTATCGAAGCTGCGGACACCTTCGGCCAGCTTTGCGACAGCACGCGTCTGAAGATCCTGTGGCTGCTCGCGCACAGCGAAGAATGTGTTTCCAACATTGCCGTTTTCATCGACATGAGCGCGCCGGCCGTTTCGCACCATCTGCGCTCCCTGCGCCAGACCGGCCTGATCACCAACCGCCGCGCCGGCAAAGAGATCTACTACCGCCTGGCGGACACGCCGAAGGCACTCCTGCTTCATAAAATGATCGACGCCATGTTCGATATCACCCACGGAAAGAAAGCATAACGACATAAACACAAGACCGCCGGGGGCAATGCACCGCATTGTCCCCGGCGGGTTGATTCTTAACAACTCAAAATAGATCGCGGGTCATGGTTTGATCTGATCCCCGTATTTCTCATAAATCTCGTAGTAGATCGGCAATTTAAAATCGTTATCATAAGATCTCCAGTACGCTGCCACTTCCTCCGTCGGAAGGGTCATCTTTGTTTCGAGCAACTTAACCAATTTCGGATCGGCTAACGGCCAGCAGCCATTTTGGTCACAAAAGATCTGATATGCATCCAGTGAGGCTCCGTATTTTACAAAGAACAACCAGGTGTCGCCGACTTTCAACGGTTTCATGTTGGACATGGTGTATACCCGTTCGACCCCATCCTCAGACTTGGATAACCACCACATCTGATGCACGCGGATCTCCGATTCATTGTTTTCCAGTGTACCATTCAGGACTTTTTTTACTTTCACCTTATAATAGGTCCGATGATCTTCCCCGGCTTTCGACGAATCGGGTTCTTCTCTCTCAACGACCTTACCTATGATTAAGGCCTGCGAGTCCTGTTCCAGGAAGTCCAGCGACGGCGGGCTGATCCAGTTCGCTTCCATCCTTACAACTTCTAGGTTCGATAGATCATCATTTTTATCCGCCTTTTTGCACCCGGAAACCACGCACAAAGAGGCCAACATCAATACCAACAAAAACAAACGCAATATGATTCGTTCTTTTTTCATGCGAAGCCCCCGCTTTCTCTGCGTTTCACCCTGTCATGGGTCTGAATTTTTCTCTGCTGTAAACCAATTTTTCACAAAGCTGTCCTTAGATTTAATATATCAAAAAAAACGCGGTTGTCAACAGTAAAAGAAAACTTTTCTCAGATCAATTCCATACTCTTTAAGATAAACACCCACAGTGTAAGGGAAAATGACGAGAGCAATGTCGTCGCGGCGATGCTTCCGGAGGAAACGACGCCTTCATGCCCCATGTTTTTCGCCATGATATAGCTGGTGGCGGTCGTCGGGCTGCCGAGCATGATCAGAAGGGCGACGAGTTTCGCCCCGCGGTAACCGAACCAGGCAGCGATCGGAATGAAGATGCCGACCAACACGAACAGTTTGATGAACGAAGCCAGCAAGGTCGGGCGGATCCGCCGGATTGCGGCAGCGCCTTCGAAGGTCGCGCCGATGGAGAGCAGTGCCAGAGGCGCGGTCAGATTTCCCAGGTTACTTAGGGTTTTCTCGGCGATCGTCGGCAGGTCGAACGGTACCAGATGATAGAGCATGCCGAGGACGATGCCGTGGATGATCGGGTTCTTTGCGATGCCGATCAGCGCGTCCGTAAACACGCCCGAGCGGTCCACAGACGCCTCATTGCCTGCCTCCCCGCCCGCTTTCGGCGCGGTAAATGTCAGGATGACGACCGCAAACATATTAAAAAGCGGCACGCTGCCGATGATCATGAGTGGCGCCATGCCGGTGTCGCCGTACATGTTGATGATGTACGTCGTGCCCAGAATGGCCGCGCTGCTGCGGTAGCTCGCCTGCACGAATTCGCCGATGATCGTCTTATCCTTCATGAAGATCGCCGCCAGCAGCCACAAAGTCAGAATGGCCGTGACCGTCGCCCCCGCGCAAAAGAGCACGTACGAAACGTCGAACTCCTTCGAAAGATCGATCTTAGCAATATCCAAAAACAGCATGCAGGGAAGGGCCAGGTGGAACACCACCCAATCCGCGGTCTTGCAAAACTCTTTTGTCAAGACGCGAGCCCTTCCCAGCATATATCCGATGACCATGACCAGAAACACCGGCATGGTCGTATTTAAACTGAATAACAGATCCGAACCCATGACACTCCCCTGTCGCGGCGTAAGCTTCCCTTACGCGTCTTCTTTGGGCGCTTTGAGTGCACGCATGGAATTCAGCACCGCCAGAACCATAACACCGACATCCGCGAATACCGCGAGCCACATGCCGGCCAGTCCCAGCGCTCCAAGCAGCAGGCACAGCCCCTTAACGCCCAGAGCAAATATAACATTTTCGCGGACAATGCGCAAGGTCTTTAACGAAATCTTGCGGGCCAATGCGATCTTCATGGGATCGTCGTCCATCAGAACGACGTCCGCCGCCTCGATGGCAGCGTCGCTTCCCATGGCGCCCATGGCGATCCCGACATACGAGCGGGCCAGCACCGGCGCGTCGTTGATACCATCGCCGACGAAGCCGACCGGGGCGTCCTGATCGCCGATCAATTCTTCGACGCGGCGCACCTTATCCTCCGGCAGCAGGCCTGCATAGTATTCGATACCGCCCAGGCGCTCCGCTACCGCGTGCGCCGCCTTTTCACCGTCGCCGGTGAGCATGACCATGCGGTCGATGCCGGCCGCCTTCAGTTTCGCGAGAGCCTCCGGCGCCGTCTCCTTCAGCGGGTCCTCGATCAATATCGTGCCGAAAAACGCTCCGTCTTTCGCCACATAGACCACCGTCTGCGCGCCTGCCTCCTCATGGGACAGCTCGGCAAATCCGGTGATATTCTGTTCATTCATCAGGCGGGCATTGCCCACCGCGATCTTCGTACCGTCCGCCAGCGTTCCGTACAGGCCGAAACCGCCGCGTTCCGTGATGTTCGTCTCCACCGCGGAAACATCCGCGCCGCACGCGTTTTTGATGCACAGCGCGATCGGGTGGTTGGAGTCTTTCTCCGCGCAGGCCGCGTAGTACAGAACCTGCTGCGGGTCGCCGTTCACCGCCTTCACCTCATGTACGGCGAACTGGCCGCGGGTCAGCGTGCCGGTCTTATCCATGACCAGCGTGGTCAGCGCCGCCAGACGCTCCAGGTAATCGGAACCTTTCACCAGGATGCCGCAACGCGATGCGCAACCGATGCCGCCGAAGAAACCGAGCGGGATCGAGATGACCAGGGCGCAGGGGCAGCTGATAACGAGGAAAGTCAGTCCGCGGCCGATCCACTCACCCCAAAGGGCTTCGTGCCCGATCAGGAGCGAGATGACCGGCGGCAGGAAAGCCAGCAGTAGGGCCGCCAGGCAGACCGCCGGGGTGTATACTTGCGCGAAGCGGGTAATGAACCGCTCCGATTTGGATTTCTTGGTTCCGGAATGCTCCACGAGCTCCAGGATCTTCGAGACCGTGGACTCGCCGAAGTCTTTCGTCGTGCGGATCCGCAGCGTGCCTGTGAGGTTCACGCAGCCGCTGATGATGTCGTCGCCTTCAGCCACGTCACGCGGCATGCTTTCGCCGGTCAGGGCCGCCGTGTTCAGCGACGACGTGCCGCTTACGACCACGCCATCCATAGGGACCTTCTCGCCGGGACGCACCACAACGATGCTGCCGACGGGCACCTCGGACGGGTCGACCGTTTCGACCGTGCCGTCCTCCGCCTCCAGGTTCGCGCTGTCCGGGCGGATGTCCATGAGATCCGCGATGCTCTTGCGGCTCTTCGCCGTCGCGAGCTGCTGGAACAGTTCGCCGATCTGGTAAAACAAAAGCACAGCGACCGCCTCGATGAAGTCTCCCAGGGCAAATGCCCCAACCGTCGCTACGGTCATCAGGAAGTTCTCATCCAGCACCTGGCCATTGACGATGCCGAGCACCGCCTTACGCAGCACGTCGTAGCCCACGATCAGGTACGGGACCAGACACAGGGCGGCAAACAGCCATTTATTCTCGGTCCATGCGGAGATGCTCTCCGGCCCATGTTCGCAGATCATCAGGATCGCAAACAGGATGCCGGCGATGATGATCCTATATAAAAGCTTCTTCTGCTTACGCCTCATAGGTACCCCTATCCAAAAACTTAAAACTCGATCTCACAGTCCGGCTCAACCTTACGGCATGCCTTCAGAACCTTCGGCATGATCTTCTCAGGCTGCGCTTCCTCATCAAACTCCACATGCATCTTCTGGGTAACAAACGATACCGAAGCATCCAGGATGCCCTCGACCTTCTTCGCTGCCTGCTCCATCTTCAATGCGCATGCTGCGCAATCTACTTCGATCTTATAAATCTTCTTCATATCTTTGATCCTCCCTATCCAGTCTAGATCACCTCATAACAGTTAAACGTTTGTTTAACTATCGACAGTATAACATATCCCAAATACCCTGTCAACACTATTTTCAAAAAAATAACGGGCAGGTTTTCCTGCCCGTTTCTTTTATTATTTGATCACCTTGGATAAGAAATCCTTCAGGCGCTGGTTTTGCGGGTTCGTAAAGAACTGCTCTGGCGTGTTCTCCTCCAGGATGTTGCCGTCCGCCATGAACAGGACTCTCGACGCGACCTCGCGCGCGAAGCCCATCTCGTGCGTTACCACCACCATGGTCATGCCGTCCTCGGCCAGCTGCTTCATGAGCTGCAGGACCTCGCCGACCATCTCGGGGTCGAGCGCGGAAGTCGGCTCGTCAAACAACATTACCTCAGGGTTCATGGCCAATGAACGCGCGATGGCGACACGCTGCTTCTGTCCGCCCGAAAGCTGCTTGGGATAATCATTGGCCTTATCCGGCAGACCTACGCGTTCCAAAAGCTCGTCGGCCTTGCGGTTCGCCTCTTCCTTCGACATGAGGCCCAGCATGACCGGGGCCATCGTGATGTTCTTCTTCACCGTAAGATGCGGGAACAGGTTGAAATGCTGGAACACCATGCCCATCCGCTGTCTTACATAGTTGATCGCTTTGCTGTTTAAATGCGTGATATCCAAGCCGTCGAACGTGATCGTTCCCGCAGTGGGGACCTCCATCAGGTTCAGGCAGCGGATGAACGTCGATTTACCGGAACCGGACGGTCCGATGACGACGATCTTCTCACCCTTTTCGATATGCGTGTCGATCCCTTTGAGTATCTCCTGATCTCCAAAGGATTTCCGCAGGCCTTTAACGTCGATCATTTGCCGCCAGCCTCCTTTCGAGTTTTCCTGTCAGATGCGTCAGGAACAGGACGATCACCAGATAGATGAGCGCTACCGAGATCAGCGGAAGGAACGGCGAGAACGTTTGGGAACGAATGATGTCTCCGCCCTTCGTGAGGTCTGCGATGGCGATGTAGCCGGCAACGGAAGTCTCCTTCAAAAGTACGATGGCTTCATTTGCCAATGCGGGCAGGACCGTCTTCAGAGCCTGCGGCATGATGATGTGCTGCATGGTCTGGCGATAGTTGAGGCCCAGACTGCGGCCGGCCTCGAACTGTCCGTTATCGATGGACATGATACCGCCGCGGACGATCTCGGCGACATAGGCGCCGGAGTTGATGCCGAAGGCCAGGATCGCCACCAGGACCTTTGAGATGTCCACACTGCCGAAGATGACGAAATACGTGATCATAAGCTGCACGACCACAGGCGTACCGCGGATCACGGCCAGATAGATCTTGCAAATGAAATCTAAGATCGTCAGTTTTCCGGTCTTCAGATGAGTGGACCGGATGATAGCGACCAGGAAACCGAGGGCCAGTCCGATCAGCACGGCAAAGAGCGTGATCAGGAGCGTGGTCATAAGGCCGTCAAACAGGTACTTCCAACGGTCCTCATCGATAAAGTTTTGTCTAATGCTTTCCATTAAGTCCACGAAGCATTTCCTCCGGAAATTATTATTTTCTGACCATAACGACCAGATGCGTCACCGTATAGGAATCGGAAAAACGTACATTCTCCTGACGGGCGGGCGTTACCGACATACCGGCTACGCCTACGGTGGCCTTTCCGGACTGAACGGCTGCAATGATGGAATCGAACGCCATATCTTCGATCTTCAGTTCATATCCGAGCTTATCGCATACTGCATTCATCATATCTACGTCAAAGCCGACGATCTTTCCGCCTTCCATGTACTCATACGGAGGGAACTCGGAGTTGGTCGCCATGATCAGCGTGCCGTTGCTTCTGTCAGCGTTTTCATCCTTCGTATATGCCTTGCGGTCAGAGCCTTCACTCTTATCGCCGTCATAGTAATCTTTGATCTTCTTCAGCGTGCCGTCTGCCTTCAGCTCCGCCAGGGCCTTGTTGATATCTGCCTGAAGGGCTGTGTTATCCAGATGCATGGCGATCGCATATTCCTCGTCTGCATAGCCTTCGCTCAAAAGCGTTACATCGTCGTTCTTGCCGACAAAGACTTTTGCCGTGTCGCTGTCGACGATGACTGCGTCGATCTTACCCTGTTTCAGGGCCTGTACGGCATCTGCATATTTGTTGTATTTTTCTACAGTCGCACCCTCGATGTCTCCGGCCAGCGTATCTCCGGTCGTACCGATCTGAACGCCGATCTTCTTACCCTTCAGGTCATCGATCGAATGCACGGTATTCTCCTTCTTGGAACCTCCGCACGCGGTCAATGCAACTGCGCAAAGCACTGTGATAAGTACCATTAAAGTGATCTTTTTCATAACTCTGATCCTCCTTGTAAAACCTTTATATGGGCTCACCCATATAACTTATTATATAGTTGATTTGACGGGAAATGTCAATACCGAGAATCAAACGGGGAACAGTCGCAGCGCGTCCGTTCCCCATTCGTGCCATATAAGCTTATCTTTTATTTTTTCTTCGGATTCTCGATCACGATCTGTCCGTCCCGCAACTGGATGCGTACCTTGTTATCTGTCAGGTTCATCTCATCCAGCAGCTCTCTCGGGATCTGCACACGGCCGGCACGGTCCAGGACAGAGAATTCCTCCTGCTCCCAGTCGGCGATCGCTGCATTCTCCTCGGCGTTGACGTCTCGGATGATACGCTCACTGCTCGTCTTACCGTCGCGGATCGAAACGACACGGTGTACGGATTTGGACAATGTTACGTCGTGCGTTACGATAACGATGGTCAGTCCCATCTCGCGATTGAGTTTCTTAAACATCTCCAGGATGTAGTCTGCCGTCGCACGGTCGACCGAACCGGTCGGCTCATCGGCGAGAAGCAGTTTCGGCTGGTTCGCCAGTGCGATCGCGATCGCGACACGCTGCTGCTCACCACCGGACAGCTGCGTCAGGCGGCTGTTCTTGCGATGGCTCATGCCGACCATCTCCAACAGTTCCAACGCACGCTCACGCTTTTTACTCGTGCCGGAGAACGTCATGGGCATCATAACATTTTCCACGGCCGAAAGATACGGCAGGAGGTTTCTGGCGTTGTTCTGCCAAACGAAACCAACCGTGTTCTTCTTATAATCCACGAGTTGGCGGTCCGTCATCGTAAACAGGTTCTTACCGTCTACGAACAGCTTTCCTGCGCTCGGACGGTCCAGGCCGCCGATCATGTTGAGGAATGTGGACTTACCGCTACCACTGTTACCGATGATGGCCATCAGTTCGCCCGCCTCTACCGTGAGCTCCAGGCCCTGCAGCGCCAAAACTTCGATGTCCTGTGTCTTATAGATCTTAACGAGGTTATCCGCGATGATCATAGGCTCAGCCATTTCCAACCACCTCCCCGTCTTCCATTACATAGGTTTTATCTGCCGCGTCCATCAAGCTGATATCATGGGTCGTCATAACGATCGTGATATCCTCCTCTTCCACGAGATCCCGGAAGATCTTCATGACGTGACGCGCAGTACCGCTGTCGAGCTCTGCCGTCGGCTCATCCGCAAAGATCAGCTTCGGACGATGTGCGACCGCGCGCGCGATCGCAACACGCTGCTGCTCACCACCGGACAGCTCCTGCGGCATGTGGTGCATACGCGCACCCAGACCGACCAGACGCAGCGCCTTCTCAACGCGCTCCTTACGGTCGCCTTCATAACCCGCCAGACGCAGGGAGAACTCAACGTTCTCGTAGGCTGTCATGATCGGGATCAGGGAGACCGACTGGAAAATGATGCCGATATCCTTACGGCGCAGTGCCTCACGCGCGCCCTCGCTCATCTTCGTGATGTCCTGATCCTTGAAGAAGACATTGCCCTCCGTCGGATAGTCGAGCGCGCTCAAAATATTGATCAGCGTTGTCTTACCCGAACCGGAACGGCCGCGCAGCAACGTGATGCTTTTCTTCGGGATCTCCACGGAGATCCCCTTAAGTACCTGGATCTTACCACCGCCTGCCAGAGGGAAGGAACGGGTGATATCGTTAGCACGCATGATCAATTCTCTATATGCCATACTCTACCTCCTTAATCCTCACCCAGCTTCAGAGCGTTGGTGATCTTCATAGACAGTACGATCCTCGACAAGATGATCATACATACGATAAATACGATACCGATGATGGTGAACAGACGCACCATATCGGAGGATTGCGTGATCAGTTCCAGCGGCAAGGACTGGTGGTCCGCCGAGTACGCGATCTGGATCAGCGGAACGAAGTTCCTCGAGGCGATCACGCCGATCAGCGCTCCCAGGCCGATCGAGAGCAAACTGCTGAAGATCTGCTCATTGACCAGCATATGCAGGATGGCGCCCTTACTCATACCCATTGCGCGGAATACGCCGAACAGCAGTTCGCGGGAACGGATGGACAGGATCCAATAGATCAGGAAACCGGCGCCGCACAGTACCAGGATGACGATGAAACTCATGGTCAGAATACCATTGGTACCCTGAAACAGGGTCTGGTTACGGATCTTACGGGTGCTTTCGAAACGGTCCTCAAACTTCTCCACGTCGATGTTGTTCTGTTCGATAAAGTCGTAGACGCCGTCTGCGCCGTCCGTCATCTTAAACCATACCTCATACGGACGTACATCCCAGGTAAACTGCGCCGTCGAAAGGTTTCCTACGATCAGGAACTTATTGACCGGCTGGAGCGTATCGTCAGCCTGTTTTTCCATTACAGTGGCACTGTACGTCGGCCAATAGTCGAAGAAACCGTAGATCGTAGCCGTGAAGTTTGTTGTGCCTTGGCTTAAGATGATCTTATCTCCGATCTCATAGCCGTAGGCCGACCGGAAATTCTCCGAAAGCAGGATCGCATTTGCATCAGCGGCCAATGCATTCAAATAGTTGTAGAAATGCGTCGGAAGCAGGCCGTCCTTCATGTTGACGGTCTCACCGAATTTCTTGGGTTCGATGGCCATAAAATCGGCATTGTAAATCTTATTCACAGTGACCATATCGCGCTGAACGATCGTCATGGACTCCACGCCCTCGATCAGGTCGAACCTGGCCACGTTCGGTTCTTTAGCCACCCCGTCTACTTTTTTCCAACGCTCCTTCATAACAACATCCGGACCGATCTGGTATACGGTGTTATTTTCCGCATTCGAAAGGATGGTACGTGCTACCGTCGCGTTGAAGATACCCAGGGATACCGTCAGGATGAGGAAGCACATGATGAAGTACTGTTTGGAACTGGTACGGATGGTCTGGAGCAGGGAAGCATAGGTCTGCGGCGACCATACCTTCTTACCGACCTTAAACAGCAGCTTTACGATGAGCGGCTGGATACGAAGTGCTACAAGTCCGGCACCCAGGATAAAGATGGATGAACTGAAGTACAGCATCGGGTCGAGCGAGCCACCGTTCAACACCTTAGTAACCAGAGAATCCTTCTGGTTGGTGAAGTTGTACAAACCGTAGATACCCACGCCCAAAAGCAGGAAGTCGAGATAGAATCTCTGCCAGAACTGCTTCTTCACACGGGCACGGTTCCGCTTTAAGGATACGATGGATACGCGGCTGTAAGAGATGACCGGAAGTACTGTGACCAGCACGGAAAGCAGGCTGGCAACGCCCACATAGAGGAAGACTTCTTTCGTAAACTCAACGCCCAGCGAGCGGCGGGAAACGAACTCCAGGAAGGCAACGGACGAACCGAGTGCCTGACACATATAGCGTCCCAGGAAGAGGCCGATCACCGCTGAGATCAGCGCGATAAACAGCGACTGCATCAGGTACAGCATAAAGATCTGGAAGCTGCCTGCGCCACGGCTCTTAAACATGGAGATCTCATTCTGCTCCAAAGAAAGCATCTGCGAAGAGATCATGAACAGGAACGCACACAAAAGGATGAGTACGGGAACCTGAAGGATCATCAGGGTTGCGGATACCTTATTTACTTTTGTGACCAGATTGGAGAGCAACTCCATGTAAGGAGGCTCGTCTACGGTAACGCCCTTCTCTGCGAATTTCTCGATCAGGGCCTTCGTTTTCGAACGCAACTCATCTGCATTGTCCGTAGTGATATAATCCGTGTCCAGCATCAGATACCAGTTGCAACGCAAAACAGCCTTATAGTTCCAATCGCTTCCATAGAGGGCATCGAATGTGTCCGGGGTGATGAAGAAGTTATCCTTCATGGTATTGGGGGATTTTACCCAATACGCGTCTGCTTCTTCGTTATTACGGAATACGCCGACGACCTTAACTAAGAGGTTCTCGCCTTCTCCGTCCTTGATATAACGGAACTCAAGAACATCGTCCAGTACCAGGTCGTTGTCGATGAACGTACTTTCGCTGACTAACGTCTCGATCATGTGATCGTGAATACCAGGCTCGTACATACGTCCGTAGATGATCTCGATATGATCAGTGAACTCCGTCATATCCGACAGGCAGAAGTTAACGGAAGCGGGGGATGTACTGCGAGGATGCACCCACACGGCCGTCTGCGCCATCTGATAACGGAAGAAAATGTTATGTTCGTAGGGGATACCTAATTCGTCCGAAAGAGCTGCGACATCTTCGCGGATCTTTTCGATATTCTCCTGTTCACTCAGTGTCTTTCTGGACATGGAAAATGTCATCAACGCCGGATGACGGTTTTCCTCTTGGGTAAATTGTGTAAAGTCATCCGCAAACATACGTTTGATGGCTGCCGCCTTATACATGGGATGACTGGCTGCTATAGCTACCAGCAGGATGTTTCCGATGAACAAACTGAAGATCAGCCATTTTTTATGCAGCATTTTCTGAAATAAAAAACGTATCATGGCTCCTCCTATCGTTTGATCACCTTAAGACCAGCCAGCGAGGTATCCAGAACTATATAATCCGTGCTGGCTTCGGTAAGGATATCTATGTTTCTTCTGCTGATGCCTTCGTCGGTAAGGATCTCGATGTAGTACGCCCCGTTGAACCTTCTGACCAGATTCTGCGGAATGCGGACTACATTTTTCAGGCAAACGGTCTCGACGAGAATATGGACCGATTCAGGCGTGATCGCCATGTCCTCCGGGAAATCGAACCAAATGTATGCGGATTCAGTGGACAGGTTAAGCGGCAGAACGCTGTCGACGGAAAGGACTTTTCCGACGATCTCGTGTTTTTCGCCGTTAGGCTCACTATAATCACCTAACACCGTCTGACCTACCATGAAATCACCATACTGATCTGCCACCGCATAGATGTTGGTATGCGGATTTCGGATCCGGGCGATCTCCATCCCGTCATTGAGCCAGTAAATACGGTAATCGAACGAAACGATTCCCGCTTCCGGAGCTTCGATCGTCAGCATCTTACCGTTATTGTCGAATGCCGCCACTTCTTTAGCGAGCTCGTCGATCTCTTCCTGCGTAGCCTCGACCTGACGGTTATAATTCTTCACCTGCTTCTCGTAATCCTTTATCGCTTCGGCGAGCGCTTCGCTTCCTTCAGGCAGCTGTGCAGCAGCCTTCAGTACTTCCGCCAGACGCTCTTCTTCTTTTTGCTTATATTCCTCAAAGCGTTCGGTCTTACGGGTCAATTCGATCCGCTTCGTCGCCATGTAGACTTCGTCGAATTCCAGGCGATACTGATATAATTTCGCACCCTTTTTAACGAGTATATTGTTATTCGACACAAAGTTCAACGGGACAGCAGTTCCGTAAGGAATATCCGCCACGACCGGTGTCTCTTCGTATTTCGCGCTCGCGATGGCACCAAAGCGCTCCGAATATGTCGTTACCTCGAGTTCGATCGTTTCATAGGAAGTCTTTCCGATCTTCTCCGGTTCGATCTCCTTAAGATAGTTGCTGACGTCGACCTTTCCCGCCGTCTTTTTGCATCCGGTCATGCCGACCGACATGCATAATGCTAACCCGAGCAGGGCGCATCTTCTCTTAATGTTGTGCATAGATGACATCCCCCTCTTCTACTCCGCTTAAGATCTCAACGCGGCAATTATCTTTTAATCCCAATATGACTTCGACTTGCTTACGTGAGCCGTCCTCATATTTGTAAACATGATAAGCTCGATCATAGGTAACAACGTCGATCGGAAGACTCAGAACGTCCTCTTTCAACTGAGTCACAAAAAAGACCACTGCATAATCTCCGAATTTGATCTTCTGTCCTTCCTTCGGGACCAGACGATACTGGACTCTCTTCGATGCCGTGGAACCCGGTGTCGATTTGACGGACAGTTCCTTTAATCTCTCGTCGGACAGTTCGATGTATTCCAACTCCACGCGCTCACCATTGATCAGAGCGTAATGTTCGGGCATGCTTTCGAAACGGGCCTCCGTGTAATAGTTCGCTGCAACGTACATCTTCGATTCGTCGTAGATCATGAAGGCAACGTCATCCTCATGGAAACGACGGCCGATCAGGTTCAACGGCTGGTTGAGTACGATACCTTCGACCGGTGAGTAGAGCTTACTCAAATTCTTCATTTCTTCCAGTTCCGCAAGCTTCTCACGGATCTGGGTCTCCTGCTTCTGCTGCTGCTCGAGGCGGGCCGCCTTATCCACTTCGAAACGTTCCTGCTCGATCTGCTTTAACTCGAGTTCTGTGCGTTTGTAATTTCTGGCATCGCCTCCGGTAGAGCGGACCTCACGTTTCAGGCGGGCGATATCGCTCTCGATCTGCGCTCCCCGCTTCTCCGTCTGCTCATTTTCCTCGGCAAATCCCTCTAGGAGCTCTTCCAACTGGCTTTCCAGTTGAGGAATAGCCTCCTCATATTCCGCCGTCGAAAGTTCCGCGAGAAGCGTTCCTTTTTCGACGCGCTGGCCCTGCTCAACATAGACTTTTCCGACGGTACCATCCATGGAGAAGTGGACTTCTTCCGCCATAGGTTCCACGCGGGTCATCTCGCTCTTATAAACACGGATATCCGTGCGCTCGACCTTTACCGTAGAAACTTCTTCGTTCTGCGGCTCGATCAGCGTCGGTATCTCTTCGGTTGCTTTTTGTGTCGAACACCCCGTATATGATGCTGCCATCATGATGGATAGAAGCAAGGCACAAGATCTTTTTATTTTCTTTCTCATCTCGTTCCTCCTATCTTCCGATCACGACGTCGCCCTGTTCCAGGCCGCTGACGACCTCGATGCGCGTCTTCGCCGTTGTGTCCGCAGGGCCGCCTTCCAGACCGATCACGATTTCCTTCATCGTTCGGAAACCATTGTCATCCAGAACATAAACATAGGTCGCGTCATCCGTATAACGGATGCTCGATTTCGACAGGGTGAGGACATTTTCCCGCTTATCCAATACGAGGAAAAAACGGGTAGTGGATTTTAAGGAAATGATCTGATCTGCATTCGGTTTAAACAGGACTCTATTTCCTTCGATCGAATAAACCACCGTATCATAGTAGATCGAGGAACTGGACTCCAAAGCCACTTCCTGTCCAACCGTGAAATAGTTTGCATATTCGGTCTCGACCTCAAACATGCAGACCGAAGTATCCACCACCTGTACGAAGGTCGTGGTATTCTCAACATATTTTCCGATCGTATCCGAACGTACCGTCGAGATGATGCCGTCGATCGTCGAATGGATCGTTCCCCTCTCGATCTGATCCTGATACTTCTTCTCAGCGATCTCCAATATCGCGATCTGGTCCTGGATATCCTGCATCGGATCTTTATATCGCTCTTCTACACCCTGAACCGCCTTTTCATAATCCGCTTTCGTGATCTGCTTATACTTTCTGCGGATCTCGCATTCCCGAAGATTCCAATCCTTCTGGCGGATCATGTTCTCCAGGTTCGCGCGCGCCGTGCTCAGGTCTTCTTCGGTCGCCTCAAGCTGCTTGCGAACGTCTTGAACATAACTCAACTCCGCTAACAGATCGCCGGCCTTCACGTGGTCTCCTACACTCACGAAAATATCGCCGACCACGCCTTGGTCGGGAAATACCAGCGATGCACCGCCCAGTTCAGTGAAACTGGGATACAAAAGCACCTGGTTGTAGATACTCTCTCTCCGGACAATGTCCGGTTTGTACTCGAACGGTTCTTGTGTTGCTACCACGGGAGACTTTCGTTCTTCGATCTCCTTCGGAAGCAACGAGCAGCCGGCCAGTACCGAAAGGCTCAGCCCACACGCGATCAGTGAGCACGCCTTTGCTCGTCTTTTTTTCATAATGATCTCCTACTCTTTCACCTGTCTCTACGCAGGCTCAGTTTATTCATTTAAAAGAAGCTTCATGGACAGATCGTATAACCCCTGTGCAGGTACGTCTGATACAAACGTACCATCCAGATAGATCGCCTTAAATTCTTCTTTTTCTTTCGTGTTTATCATGCAGATGTGGCTCGCGCCCACGGTACGCAGCAGGCCCGCATGTTCCAGGCAACGGCGGGTCTGCCGTGCCGTTCCCGCTCCTCCGTCATAGACCGGCACATCCTCAGGGAGCACACGCTCCAGTGCGCGGCGCAAAAACGGAAAATGCGTACAACCCAAAACGACCGCGCCAATACGCCCGGTCTGATCCAGATAAGGTGCCAGTTTTTCCTGAAGATATTCGAGAAGTTCCGGACTGTCTAAGTCTCCCCTCTCAACGAATTCCACCAGCTCGATGCTGGGGAGGGAAACGATGTGCCCGGAGTCCGCAAAACGCTCGCTTAAGGTTTTGAATTTCTCCTCTCGCAAGGTAAACGGAGTAGCCAGGACCAGGATGTCCCGGTCCGGATGTTCGGTAATAGCGGGCTTGATGGCGGGCTCGATGCCGACGACCACCAGCTCAGGATATCGTTCACGGATCTGTGCGATCGCGGCGCTGGTCGCCGTGTTGCAGGCTACGACCAATGCTTTGATCCCACGTTCCAGCAGGTATTCAGTTATGGCAAAGGACCTTTCGCGAACCTCTTCGAGGCTCTTAGTCCCATAAGGTGCATGCAAGGAGTCGCCGTAGTAAATGTAATGTTCGTTCGGCATAAGATGCAACAATTCGCGCAATACGCTTAGGCCGCCCAAACCGGAATCAAATACTCCGATCGGGTCATGAACGAACTCCCCGCCAACTGGATCGATCATAATCTACCTCTGTTCCCGCCGTTTTCCGGCGAGTATTCCGTCCTTTATTTTATCATGTTATATTGCCTTTTGCAATGTATTATCGTGTTGAAAAATCCTAAAAAACTACACTGTTTTATACGTTTTACAATGTGTGCAGTCTTGACTTTCTCTGCTTTCTGTGCTAAACATAGGGATGTGCGTCATTTCCCGACGCCTCATCCTCTACCGGAAAGGATCATCATGGAACGAAAGATCGTTTTTTTAGATATTGACGGGACACTGGTCCCGGAGCGAAGCGCTTACATTCCCGAAAGCGCCCGCGCGGCGATCGCCCGCGCGCAGGAGCAGGGACACCTGGTCTTCATCAACACTGGGCGCGCCTGGTCGAACATGGACGCATTCCTCTTCGACACACCGTTCGACGGCTTCATCTGCGGCTGCGGCACCTACATCGTCTACCGCGGCGAAGTCCTGCTGCATAAGGTGCTCTCCAAGCGTGCTTGCCGAAGCATTTACCGCTCTGCCCTAAGCTGCGGCATGGACTTCATGGGCGAGGCCGATCACGGTCTCTACTGTGATCTGTCTACGTATTCGACGCAGGAGGCGCGCGATTTCATCGCCGACCTGAAGACACGTTACGACCTGAAGGACGACACCCCGGCCTCGCAGATGCGCTTCGACAAATTCATCACCTGGACCGGTATAAACGGCGACCTGAAGCGTTTCGTAGAGGAAGTCAGCCCGTACGTCACCTACACCGACCGTGGCGGCATCTTCAGCGAGTACGTGCCCTGCGGCTACACGAAAGCCACCGGCATCGACTTCGTCCTCGACAAACTCGGCCTCTCCGTCGACAACACCTATGCCATCGGCGACGGCCCCAACGACCTGCCCATGCTGCGCCACGTCGCCCACCCCATCGTCATGGGCAATTCCTCCCCCGCCTCGATGTTCGACGAAGCCGAATACGTCACCACCGACATCCTGGAAGACGGGATCGCAAACGCATTCGACAAATTTATCTTGAAATAATGGCCGCAAACTACCTGGTCAGAACCCCACCTGAACTCGCTTTTTCAAGCTTCCGGGTGGGGTTTTCTTTTGCGTTTACGTTTTTCAGCCTGCGCTCCGCGAGCACATGGCGGACGCAGACCGGTTTTTAACTTCGGCCATCGCAGCCTCTATCTCCGGCCGAGGCGTTTCGTGATTGCGATCGCAAGGCGGGCATTGATCGAGCTGTAGATCATCTTCGCGAGAGAGGATCCGGATCAGGGGCAAAAACCGAATCTCCGAGATCGGTTTTTGCGTTCGCTGAGGTCGTTTTCGCGTCAGGCGGGAGCCTGGCGCTATCAAGAAAACGGCCGAAGTCGAAAAGGAACCCCTGAAATCCGGATCCGGTTCGAGCGACTAGATGATCACAGCGCAGTGAACCTGCCCGCCGGTGATCGCATCACGAAGTAAACAAACCGGCCGGAGCAGAATCCTGCCCCGGCCGAAGTTCAAAACCGTCACTCTCCGAACACCATGTCGCGGAGCGTGGGATGAATATTTCCATAGCTGTAGCCGTGGTTGCGGACGTGTTCGATGTAGACCAGTGCGGTCTTCGATGCTGTGTCCATGGTCACGCAACTGCCGGCGGCGCCGTCCCAGCCGAACACGCCGGCGGGCGATGTCGATCCGATCTTCGCGGGCTCCATGAGTACCTGCATTCCGATACCGTAGCCATAGCCGACGCGGCCCATCGTCGTCGCGATATCGCGGCGGGATGCCTCGCCGAGCAGGTTCTTCTTGATCAATTCAACACTTTCGGGACGCAGGATCTTCGCTCCGTTCGCCGCGGTTCCACCGCAGGCGAGCATGTCGCCCAGGCGCGCGTAGTCCTCAGCACAACTGATCAGGCCTGCACCGCCGCTCTCGTAAGCCTCCGAAAGCTGGTAGTTGCAAGTCTGCTCCATGGTGACGATCTCGCCGCGCTCATTGCAGATCCACTGCTGCGCCAGACGCGGCAGGCCCGCATTGTCCGGCTTCGCGAAGAAGGTGTTTGTCATGCCGACCGGCTCCCAGATCGTCTTCTTCAGGTACTCGCCGAAGGACATGCCGCTGGCCACCTCGATCACGGCAGCGACCACATCGTGGCTCAGGCTGTACAAAAAGTGTGAGCCCGGCTCGAATTTCAGCGGTGATTCGGTAAATGCGTCCACGATCTCGCGGGTCGTGGCCTGCGGGCCACGCTCCTTCAAAACGCGGACGATGCCCGGCCGCGCCAGGTCATAATCCAGACCCGACTGCATGGACACCAGATGCCAGATCAGCAGCTGCGTCTTCGCAGGAACTGCGCCGTCCGGAGTCTCCACCATCAGGTCGTTATAGGCAGGCAGATATTTGCCGACAGGATCGGAAAGCGAAACCTTGCCCTGCTCCACGAGGGTCATCAGCACCGTCATGGTCTGCACCTTCGTCATGGAAAACATAATGTAGAGCTGGTCCTGCGACACTGCCTGCGTACGCGCGGCATCGGCCGTGCCCGCTGTGTGGCGGTAGACCTGCTTATGGTCCTGCATCACGATACAGTCGACCGAAGGCACGCCGCCCTCGACCAGGCTGTCCAAATACTCTGTTATCTTCTGAAGATCGATCTCTTTCATCGTAAACCTCCGATACATTTATTTTCCGGTCAATCGACCGATTTGCGTTTCATTAAGATCGTGCTCAGCACGAACAGTACGACGATCACGACCAGCGTGACGACGAACGGCACGGCAAAATCTCCCATCGCGTACTCGTAACGGTCCTCATAGCCTTTCTGCAGCAGCAGTCCCGGCGAAGAGATCCGTCCGGGCAGGACTTTCGCGACCTTCGGGAACATACCGAAGACCAGATCCAGTCCCAGTACCGTGACCATGGACACCAGTACGCCCGAAAACTCCTTCCACAAAACGGAGAAGAAAACCAGCAGAGCCACGATGAACAGGCTGTACAGGTAGAACATGGCCGTCATATCCCAAACGCGGCGCATCAGTTCGTCTTCCGTGCCCCAGTAGTACTCGGTGTACATGAGAGTCACGCCGAAATACACGGCATAGCCGGCCGTCCACACCAGGATCAGCTGGATCGCCTTACCCCAGAGGATGGTGGTCTTCTTCAGGCCCTTCGTCACCATCGGGGTCAATGTATGCGCTCCATATTCTTTCGTGAAAATGTTTCCGAACATCAACACGAAGACCAACAGCGGGATCCAGATATTCTTCGCAAACTGCTCCCACGACGTCAGCGCCGTAATGGTAGGCGGATCATACACGATGCCCATATCCTTCATCTGATCCTGCATCATCTCGATGAGCATAGGAGTCAGTTTCGCAGTGATGGGGTTCATCAGGCCGACGCCGAAGCACACGATCAGGAAGATGATCAGGCGCCCGTTGCGCCAGCTATCGGTAAATTCCTTTCGGATCCAGGTAAACAATACATTATTCATGCTTCGTCACCTCCATAAACAGATCCTCCAGGGAGGTTTCGGCACGCTCCACTTTCAGCACCGGAATGTTGTTTCCGGACAGGAAGGCCATGACCTTCAGCATCTCGTCGTCATTGCCCGTAAGGGTAACGACCTGCTCTCCGGACACTTTCGCATTCGGAAAATGCGCACAGAGTGCCTCCGTGCCCGCCGGGTTAAGCGTCTCGACCAGGAACTCTCCGTTGCTCTTCAGCGTGCGGACCTGATCGATGGTGCCCTCCAGGGCGATCACGCCGTCCTTCAAAAACGCGACGTCCGTGCAGATGCGCTCGACATCCGACAAAATGTGCGTGGAAAACAGGACCGTCGTCTCCTCGCGGACCTCCTTCAGGATGTCCAGGATCTCTTTACGGCCCACCGGGTCCAGGGCCGACGTCGGCTCATCGCAGATGAGCAGCTTCGGCCGGTTGATCAGCGCCTGGGCGATGCCGAGCCGCTGCTTCATACCACGCGAAAAGCCCTTGATCCGGTGCTTTTCGCCCGCCAGTCCCACGCGCTCCAGAAGTTCCTCTGCGCGTGTCTTCGTCGTTTTATCCGACAGTCCGCAGATCCTCCCGCAGAGCGCGAGATACTCGCGCGTCGTGAGGAACGAATAAAACTCCGGCACATCCGGAAGGTATCCGATCCCACGGTTGGTGTCGGTATTTCCGTAGGTCACCCGCTCGCCGTCCACGAGGATGGTGCCCGCATCGGCCTCGAGCAGCCCCAGCACCATCTTCATGGTCGTCGTCTTACCCGCTCCGTTCGTCCCGACGAAACCGTAGATGCTGTTCTTCGGAACGTGGAAATTCAGGCCCTTGATGACCTCTTTATCTCCAAAACGCTTATAAAGCCCTTCGATCGAAAGCATGTTACTCCTCCTCTTTACCAAGGACGATGTACAGGATCGGGCCGATGATCGAGAACACGCAGCTCACCACGATCCAAAGGACGCGGTTACCCGTCTTATAATGATCATGCTTCAGGATATGCACGAGAGCATATGCCATCAGTCCGAATTGTACCAGGATCAGCGGAATAAGTAAGGGCAGGTAATCCCCGATCTCAAATTCTGCCGCCTTCGCGGTCAATGTCATCCAATTTGCATTCATCATAGAACACCTCCAAAATACCGATAAGGTCGACTCCTCGGTCGCCTTCCACCTGTATTCTCCCCCAAAAGGCCGAACACGTAAACGAACCGGCGGTTGATTTCGGCGCTTTTTTCCGTACTCAACCGTCGGTTGACCTGTTTATTCCACGACCTTATCGTACCAGGTGCCGTCGCTGAGCGCCCGCCGTAAGAAACGGTCCGCCTCACCGGCCAGTTCTTCCACCAGGTCCGTGTCAATATTGTGGCCGCACTCGGAGTAGATCACCAGTTTGCAGTGCGGCAGGCAGCGCGCGGTGCGCACCATCAGCTCCGGCGTGCTGATCGGGTCGTCGACACCGCCCAGGATCAGCGTAGGCGTCTGAATGGTCTTCAGCGCCTCGCAGAGATTCTCCTCGTTCTGCAGTCGCATAAGCGGACGACCGTACTCGATCGCCTTCTCCA
>JAFYZH010000083.1 GCA_017548765.1 Lachnospiraceae bacterium
CGATGTCCTTATTCAGGTCTTCCGGAAACGAAACGCCCGCGGCCGATGCGCTGCTCACAAAGCCCAGAGGCTCCCCGATCCTCGTCATGGTCAGAGAAAAAAGCAAACTAAGCCCCAGCAAAAGAGATAGTCTGCTTTTGTATCTTCTGAAACCCTTTCGATCCATATGGCTGTTCTCCTTTTTGTATCAGCTCCGATTTTTATCGGATGTCGTTCACTCTCTTTATATTGATAATAATACCATATGGCGGTCATTTTCGCAAGAAAAAAACAGGGGCAATGCGTGAAGCATTGTCCCCGTTTTCGTGTTACTTATACTGGTTCCAAGTCAGCCAGTCAGCTGTCTCGGCAGCATCCAGTGTGTCGTTTTGTTCTTTGATCCTCTTCTTAACGGCGCTCTTTGTGGATTGGATCGCCTCCTGAGGCGTCATGACTCCTTCAGCCATGTTTTGGAAGAAATAGTAGCCGATCGCGTCATCAAAACCGACTACATAAGGATGCATGCGATTGATGGCGGGGCCGAATCTCATTCTGGCCAATGTCTCGTCCACGGCTCTGGTATCCTGGTAAGAAGGGTAATAGTCCAGTTTCCAAACTTCGTTGCTGTCGTAGCCGGGAACCGGATCCGTATACAAGTTAAAGCCGTACGCGATCTCATTTGCCGCATTAATGTCGTAGGAAGAAGGGATCGTGTAGACGGTTTCCCTTTCAACCGCGATCAGCTGACCACCATCCGGGCAGGGGAACATCACGAAGCCCCATTCGTCTTCAAGCAAGCCAAATTCAGCTTTCGCGTATTCTTCTGTCACACGCATGGCGGCTTCACCCTTATTAAAACACTCTTTGAAGTAATCCCACTCGGTGCCGGCAGGTTGCGGCTCAGCATACTTCTTCCACATATCCGTCGCCCAGGTTAAAGCATTCAGGACCTGTTTCGAATTCATTCCGTTCACAAAGTGACCGGTCGCATCCTTCGTAACGAACTGTGCGCCTGCAGAGTAAACTGCAGCTGTATAGTAATCGTTAACAAAGTTTACCATGCCCCAAGTATCGATCTTACCGTCGCCGTTCGTATCTCTGGTGCAGGCCTTCAGGACCTCTTCGAACTTACTCCAGGTCCAGGTTCCGTTCAACTGGAAATCGTACAGATCGTTCGGACCGTAGCCGGCTTCCTGAAGAAGTCTCTTGTTGAAGAAGATGCCGCTGCGGGGTTCGTGGCCGGTCGACATGCCGTAGATATGTCCGTTGAATCTGGTCGCCTCCGTTACACCTTTATTCCATTTCGGATCCGTTAAGTTCAGGGCCGGAAGTGTATCCAACGGTGCCAGCATTTTGCTGTTCATCAAGGCGGGCACCCAAGAAGAATCCAGTTCCATCACCTGGCCGAGCGGATCACCTGCGCTAATAGAGGATGAAAGCTGTACATAATAACTCTCTCCCCAGCCTCCGATATTGGTTTCCCGGATGGTGAAGTTATGGTCCCTTTGGATCTTATCACGATAGGCAGCAAGAGCCTTCTCATATGAATTAGCAGGTTCCCAATAGCCATCCCCCGCATACCAGTTGACGATCGAGATGTCGCGTCCATGCAGATTTCCGTCCGTTACAGGTGCCTGCGTGGGCGCCTCGGTCGGTGCTTCTGTCGGTGCTTCCGTCGGTGCTTCTGTCGGTGCTTCCGTCGGTGCTTCTGTAGGAGCTTCTGTGGGCGCTTCTGTAGGCGCCTGTGTGGGTGCAACAGTCGGTGCCTCTGTAGGTGCTTCCGTCGGTGCCTCGGTCGGCGCTTCGGTAGGTGCCGCAGTCGGCGCCTCGGTCTGTTCGGTAACCGTAGTAGGAACCTCTTCGGTAGGCGCATCTTCGCTCATACCCGTTTCGGTCGTGGTCTCCACCTCAGTCACATCCTCCGATGTATCCTCTGTGGGATCCTCTTTCGCAGTTGTCGCCTCGGTGGTTTTCGCCTCGGTGGTCTTCTCCTCTGCGGTCGTTTTCTCCTCCTGCGCCGTTGTTGCCTCAGCGGTAGGTTCCACCTGCGATGTAGCCTCCGGTGAGGATTCGGACGTCGTCTTCGGGTTCGAACATCCGGTCATGCCCAGCACCAGCGCCAACACCGATGCCGTAACCAATGTGTTTTTTCTCATTTTCTCTCCTCGCATATCCATTTGTCTTAGGGTAGCACAAACGTGCTCATAAAATCCCTCTCAACTATATACTACGCTTTTCCGGGCAAATATTACACACAAAATTGATTTTATCCGAAAAGGGTTTATCCGAAAAGCCTTCCCAATTATATCATTTCATTCCCGAAAACGCCATAACTATTCTTTTACAGTTTTATTACAACTCTATTACTCCCCCATCGGAAAATGCGTGCATCCCCCGCGTCCTGTCCACAGATAAAATGTGTCAACGAGGACGATCCCCATTGACACATTCATAAGTTTCTCTATGCGGGAAGATGCACGCTTTTTCCGTACTTCTTTCCGTTGACGGTCACGACGCCCATCGAGGTCGCCAGAACCGCCTCATTTTCCGGAACCAATCCGGACAGTTCTGTCTGCGTGGAAACATCGACATTTCCCATGGAAGTGTTCGCCTCCAGATGCTGGAAAACGCCGTCGTATTTGACATTGCCCATGGAAGAACTAAGGTAGCCCTGGGCGGCGCCGGTACGCTTCACGGTGACATTGCCCATGCTGCTGTGGCCGCGCAGGATGCCGGCGGATACGCCCTCGACATCGACATTGCCCATGTCGCTATTCACCTGCGTCTGCTCCACAACGACTTCCTTCATGGAAATGTTTCCCAACTTCACATGCGTGATGAATTGGGAGAGCGTCACACCGGCAGGGACTGTGATCGTCAAGCCGATCTTTTTGTGCTTATAGAAACCGGAATTCTCCGGGTTACGGATCGTGAGTTTTCCATTCTCGATGCCCCAGACCGGCGGAGCCTCTACGGGCGCGGAGATCTCCAACATATAACGGTCCCCGGTCTTCAGGTTCACATTTCCACGTGAGAGATCGATATCGATCTGGGAAAATGCATCCGTCACGTATGTATTCGTCGAACTCTTCGCCTTCGCGGTGCGGATGATCTCGCCGGCGGTATTCGCCATGACGGACGCTCCCGCCGCCAGGCCACTCGCCACGCCGTCTTTTGCCTTCATATTCGGGTTGTAATAGGCGCCGCGCTCCATAGGAACCATCAGCGAACGATACGCGTTCTTCTGAGCGTTGCTGTGAACGATCAGACCGACACCGAGGCCGACCATACCGAAAAGCATCGCCGCGCCAAGATTTCCCATGAATGTACTGCGAAAGCCCGAAGTTATGATGGTCGGGAAAATGCATGTGCTGCAAGCCAGGATACCCAGTGTTTTTTCAGTCTGTACTCCGTTGCTGATCTGCAGCCAGTCGTTTTGAATCATAGAAAGCGTCGTCGGATCGGGCGTATGCTTCCCACGGCGGATCGCGTCGATCTGCTTGGATTTATTGCCCGCGGCGATAAAACTCAGAACACCTATCGCGATAGAGCCCAGCATTCCGGTCGCGCCGAGGCCTTCAAAAAGCGCTCTGCCCATATACCGTGGAACCGAGTCGCCGAGGACGGGCCAGATCACGCAGGTAATGCACAGGAACACACCGAGCGCCTTTAAGAAGCCGCGACGTTTTCCAAGTTTGGCGCAGGTATCGGCCTCGTCGTAAGTCATCGTCGGACCTGCGTACTGCACCGGCGCCTGGTAGCCGCC
>JAFYZH010000084.1 GCA_017548765.1 Lachnospiraceae bacterium
ATCTTTGTGATTGAGTCATTTGTGGTTTACATAACTTCCGCTATCCTCTCGGTCATATTCGCTTTGATCTTTATGAAGTATGTTAATAATCTGTACCAGAAAGATCTTACCGAGCGGATTTACAACATCATAACGTGGGATCATTTGACAGAGGTGATACTGATATTGTCCACATTTGTAATCTGCGCAGTGGTTGCTTATATTCCGATCCGGAAAATGGAACGCCTGACGCCGGTCGAGATCATTCGCCGAAATGACAAATAAATAATGCTTACATATTCAGCGCCTTATATGTATAAGGCGCTGTTTGATTCGCGGCAGATACGTTATGAGAGATCGAGTATGAATAGGGCTCTGCTTATTTGGTCGCGTGTAAGAAATCATTAAGAAAATCATAAACTTTATTTCGCTGTTTTTCTTGCGGACTTGTGATATTATAGTATCGAGGGGGCTTCCCTCAGAAAGAGGTATGGTATGATCAAGATTCGAGGATCAGAGAAGAATATTACGTTCCCGAAACAGGGGATGGTTTTTTTGACGGGCTCGGACTGCGCTGCGAAAACGGACCTGTTACATGTGCTCGCCGGTCTTTCCAAGATCGATGCGGGAGATGTGATCGTCAACGATAATGCCCTTAAGGAAATGTCCGAACAGGAGCTGGATGCGTTTCGTAATACGGATCTCGGTATCATTTTCCGGGAGAATAGATTGCAGCCGAAGATGACCGTATACCAGAGCCTCGAACTCGTTCTGAATAACCAGAACTGGGAAGATAAAACGTCGGAGAGTACCCGAAACCAGATCTACGCGACCCTTAGCGCCGTAGGGCTGGAAGACTGTGAGAGCTTGCCGATCTCGAAACTTCCGGAGGGAGAGCGTCGCCTGGTATTGATCGCACGTGCGCTCGTGAAGGATCCGAAGATCGTTCTGGCAGATGAGCCGACTGAGGGGCTGAAGGAAGAGGATTCAAAAGCGGTCATGGAGGCTCTGAAATGGGCTTCCAAAACACGCCTCGTGATCGTAGCGAGCGAGGACCGGGAGCTGGCGAAGACTTATGCTGACCGCGAACTGATCACGGAAAATGGACGGTTTATGGAGCCGGAGAAGAACAACGCCGGCAGCATCATGCCTCCTGATGATTATAGTGAAACCATCGTAACCAAAGAGAATAAGAAGAACACCCGGAAGACCGAGAATATGCTTCCGCCGCGTTATGACGTAAAGGCCGGAACGTTGTCGATCCGCGACAGATTTCGTCTGTCCGGCATGTTCCGAAAGCAAAGAAAAGGTCTTATACTCATGGTGACACTAGCCGTGCTTGCAGCCTTGGTGACGGTTTTTGGCGCGTTTTTTAATGAAGCTAAACTTCTGGAAGGGTACTTAAATAAATATCAGCCGGAGAACCTTAAGGCAGCTCTGCACATAAACCGCAGATCGGACGGCGATGAGTATTCGATCGATCTAAGCGTGGGTCCGTATTACCTGGAGAAAGCCAAAACGCTGGCACAGGAGACCGGACATCCGCTGATCCCGACGATCGAAACACCCGCGTATTCTGCACGTAAAAGTGAGGAGAACGTTTCCAAATGTGAGATCACATTGGCCGCGCTTACCGAAACACAGCAGGATATTTTCCCGGTGACCCAAGGGCATTATCCGGTAAATTATTACCAGATCGTCATTACGGACTATCTGGCGGGAGAACTCGGCGTTTCGATCGGGGACGACATCGAAACGATCCTGGGTAAACTTACGGTTTGCGGGATCATCTCGACGGACCATGCTGAGTACGGATTGGCCGAAAAACTCGTTTCTCAGCGCTATTGGGATTACGCTCCTTACCTTTTGAAATATCGGTATGGGATCGGTTTCGTCCAGAGAAGCACGATCGACGCGTATCGGAGGGACTTGAATTACCTGAATATCCAGCTATCTGCCCCGTACATATGGGGCGATGCAACGATCGGTAGCGTTTCACGGCTTCGTAAGGATCAGCTTCTCGAGGGTCGTATGCCGAAAGAACCGAATGAAGTACTGATCTCAGCGAATATGGCTGAACGTAATAATATCACTTTGAAGTATCCTGAGAATGAAGAAGCGTATTGGGGCACCATTGACGTTCCCGCCGACAAATATACTGCTTACAACTCGAACTACCTGAACCTGGCAGAATTCTACCCGGAGGGTTTAACCGTTGTGGGGATATTTACCGATGAGATCCCTGCGGATTACCTTATCGCGGATGCAATGTATGAAAAGATCTGTGATCACAATATGGAGTATTACTTTTTTGACGAGTATCTGCTGGATTGCCACGATATGACCGATTACGGGACGCTTGTAAACAGCGCGGAAGAACTCGGTTTCCGCTTTGAAGAGCCATACGCTGACGGCATTTACTATTTCAAGGATACGATCCGGAGTATATTCCCCGTCGTGTTGACAGTCGCAGGGCTCTTGGGAATTATTGCAGTCCTCATCCTCGAAAGCTACTTCCGTGCAACCGTACAGGGTAACAAGGAGTATTTTACGGATCTTCGCATCCTCGGTTTGACGAAGAAAGACATATCGAAGATCTTTACGGTCAATGCTTTAGATATCGCCCTGACTTGCGTGGTATTGACGGCGCTGCTCAGCGTAGGCGTCATGACTGCATTCAACCTGCTCTTTGCCAGTGAACTGTCGGAGCGCTACTGCAACGTATTGGTTTGGAACCTGCCGCTAAGCCTGTGCCTGATCGCCGTAGCGGTAACGATCCTGGCGATGAATTGGCTGATCGTGAAGCTGGAGGTGCGCTCGTTTTCGAAAAGAAACAGCGAAAAATAAGACTGAGACGAGGAAGCCCGGCCCGGCTCAGCGCGAAAAAACAAATAATGCTTGCATATTCAGCGCCTTGTATGTATAATGTATAAGGCGCTGTCTGCTTGGCGCAGATAGATATTTTGAGAGAGAAAAACCGAAAATAGACACGGCAGAGATGCCGGAGAGAGGTGGTTAAAATGGAAAGACGTGTTGGAACCGTTTCCAGAGGTATTCGCGGGCCTATCATCCGCGAAGGTGATAATTTGGTCGATATCACGGTAGAGAGCGTTCTCGAGGCTGCAAAGAGCGAAGGCTTCGAACTGCGTGACCGTGACGTAATCGCATTGACCGAGTCCATCGTGGCTCGTTCCCAGGGCAACTACGTGACCGTAGACGACATCGCGGACGACGTTCGCGCGAAGCTCGGCGGCGGCACCGTAGGCGTTATCTTCCCGATCCTGTCGCGTAACCGTTTCGCGATCAACCTGAAGGGTATCGCTATGGGTTGCAAGAAGGTCGTTCTGATGCTCAGCTATCCTTCCGATGAGGTGGGCAATGCGCTCATCACCATCGATCAGCTGGACGAGGCGGGCATCAATCCGTACTCTGACGTTCTGACGCTGGAGCGTTATCGTGAGCTGTTCGGCGAGAATAAGCACGAGTTCACCGGCGTTGACTACGTTCAGTATTATTCCGACATCATCACCGAGGCAGGCGCTGAGGTTGAGATCATCTTTGCAAACCATGCTAAGACGATCCTCGATTACACCGATCGTGTTCTGACTTGTGATATTCATACACGTAAGCGCACCAAGCGCATCCTGAAGGAGGCCGGCGCGAAGGTGGTTTGCGGTCTCGATGACATCTGCACCGCACCGATCAATGGCAGCGGCTACAACGAGCGCTACGGCCTGCTCGGTTCCAACAAGTCCACCGAGTCGAAGATCAAGCTCTTCCCGAGAGAGTGCAAGCAGCTGGTTCTCGACATCCAGGCGCAGATCCTGAAGGCGACCGGCAAGCACGTAGAAGTTATGGTTTACGGCGACGGCGCGTTTAAGGATCCTCAGGGTAAGATCTGGGAGCTCGCAGATCCGGTCGTTTCCCCGGCATTTACTGACGGACTCATCGGAACTCCGAACGAGCTGAAGCTGAAGTATCTGGCGGACAATGATTTCGCGAACCTGTCGGGTGACGCTCTGCGTGATGCGATCTCTAAGAGCATCAAGGCGAAGAACGGCGACCTGAAGGGCAATATGGCATCCCAGGGTACCACACCTCGTCAGCTGACCGACCTGATCGGATCGCTGTGCGACCTGACCTCCGGTTCCGGAGATAAGGGTACGCCCATCATCCTGATCCAGGGTTATTTCGACAACTATACTAACGAGTAAGATATAAGTAAAAGGCCTGTGAAAAACGAGCGATCGTTTTTCACAGGCCTTTTTTTGTTTGAGCGTGTGCTCTGATTTACTTCAGATCGTATCCTACCTCGAAGGCTGCCAGGTTGATGGCTACGGTCTTCGGGGGTACGGTCTTTTCGATGACTTTCAGCCAGGCTTCTTTTTCGAAGTCCATGTGGGCTGCGGCCATGCCGATGATGATGGTGTTGAAGACACGGGAGTTGCCGAGCTTCAGGGCCTCAGCGGAGGCATCCGCCGAGATGACCTTATACTTCGCGCGGAGGGTGTCCAGGATGTCAGCGGGATACTGCGCGGCGCCGGTCACTACAGTGATCGGGTCGATGCGCTGGTCGTTGACGATCAGAACGCCGCCTTTCTTCAGGAAGTGTGCGTAGCGGAGGGCTTCGAGACGCTCAAATGCGATGAGGACGTCTGCCTGGCCTTCTTCTACGATGGGCTCTGCAACGTTGCTGCCGTAACGAACGTAGGTTACGACGCTGCCGCCACGCTGCGCCATGCCGTGAACTTCGGAAAGCTTAACGTCATAGCCCGCGTCCAGTGTGATACCGCCGAGGATACGGCTGGTGAGGAGAGTTCCCTGGCCGCCGACGCCGACGATCATGATATTCTTCGTTTCTACATTTGTTTGTACTGCCATGCTTAAGCCTCCTTAGATCTCAACCTGCTCGAGTGCTCCGAACGGACAACGCTTCGCGCACAGTCCGCAGCCATTGCACATGGTCGCATCGACTTTAACGGTGCCGTCCTCTGCCTTCGTGAGAGCGGGGCAGCCGGGCTTCAGGCACAGGCCGCACTTCTTACATTTGTCAGAGTGAACGACCAGCTTATGTGTGGTCTTCGTGGTCTTCAGCAGAACACAAGGAGACTTCGTGATGATGACGGAAACGCCGTCGCGGTTAACTTCTTCCTTAACGACCTTCTCGAGTGTCTGGATGTCGAATGCATCGACCTCAACGACATGCTCGATGCCCATCGCCTTACACATATGGTAAATGCTGATGGCCGGAACTTCCTGACCCATCAGGGTCTTACCGGTAGCGGCGTGGTCCTGGTGGCCTGTCATACCGGTCGTGGAGTTATCCATGATGATAACCGTACCGTTCGACTGGTTGTAGACCATGTTCATCAAAGAGTTGATACCGGTGTGCATGAAGGTCGAGTCACCGATCATCGCAACCCAGTTGCGGATGTAGTCGCGGCCCTTCGCCTTCTCCATGCCGTGCAGGGTGCTGATGGAAGCGCCCATGCAGACGGTGGTATCGATAACGTTCAGCGGGGCTACAGCGCCGAGGGTGTAGCAGCCGATATCGCCGGCAGCGTGAATGCCGAGCTTATTCATAACGGAGAATACGCTGCGGTGCGGGCAGCCCGGGCACAGGATGGGCGGGCGCGCCGGAACGGAAGCGGGCTCCTCAATCTCGAGTTCCTGATGCAGGATGGCCTTACGCAGCATGTTCGCGCTGTACTCGCCCTGCACGGTCAGGATCTCCTTACCGATGGCCTTGATGCCCCAGGATTTCACCTGTTCCTCGATCACGGGTTCCAGTTCCTCTATAACGTAAAGTGTATCTACTTTCGAAGCAAACTCCTCGATCAGCTTGCGCGGCAGCGGATGTACCAGACCCAGCTTCAAAACGCTGGCATCGGGCAATGCTTCGCGGACATACTGATACGGGATACCGCTCGTGATGACGCCGATCTTCGTGTCGCGCATCTCCACGCGGTTTACGGAAAATGAGCATGCATCCTCCGCCATCTTCTTCAGACGCTGCTCAACATATACATGGCGGCCTTTCGCGTTACCCGGCATCATGACGAACTTCGCGGGATTGCGGCTGTAAGGCTTATCCTCGACCTCTACGCGCGGCTCCAGGGTAACGATACCCTGCGAATGCGCGATACGGGTCGTAGTGCGGACCATCATCGGGGTGTCGTACTTCTCGGAAAGCTCGAAAGCAAGCTTCGTGAAATCCTTCGCTTCCTGGCTGTCCGACGGCTCCAGCACGGGCACCATCGCTGCACGTGCGACCATGCGGCTGTCCTGCTCGTTCTGCGAGCTGTACAGGCCCGGATCGTCGGCTGCGACTAAGACCAGACCGCCGTTCACACCGCCGTAGGAGATGGTGTAGAGCGGGTCGGACGCAACATTGACCCCGACGTGCTTCATGGAAGCCATGGCACGAACGCCGCTGATCGAAGCGCCGATGGCAACTTCGGTCGCAACCTTCTCGTTCGGCGACCACTCGCAGTAGATCTCGGGATATTTAACGATATTCTCACTGATTTCGGTACTCGGTGTACCGGGATACGCAGCGGAAACCTTCACACCGGCTTCGTACGCACCACGGGCAATGGCTTCATTGCCCAACATGATTTTCTGTTCAGACATAGAAAGAACCTCTTCGATCGTGTTATGACATCACGTCCGGACATACAAAAAGCACGCAGGACGCTACCTATAACTATAGCACATTATCGTCCTGCGTGCAATGCAAATCCTTTATTTTCAAGCGTTTTTGCGGCTGATACCGTAGTTTTTCACCATGGAACGGTTGATCGCGGAGCAGAGTGCGTTGATCGACGCACGGATGATATCCGGGTCGATGCCTACGCCCCAAACCACGCCGTTATCGGTGCGGATGCCCACATACGCCATCGCCTGAGAAGAGGAACCCTTCGAGAGCGCGTGCTCCTCGTAGGTCTCCAACAGATAGGTGATGTTGAAGAACTTCTTCAGCGCGTTCGAAACTGCGTCCAGGCGGCCGTTGCCGGTGCCGGATACGGTCGATGTCGTGCCGTCCTTCGTTACGGTCACGCTGACCTCAGCGGTGATGCCGGCCTGACCGGACACACGCTTAAACTCGCAGTCATTGATCGAGAAGCAGTCGGTCTTATTCGCGTAGTTCGCGCAGAATTCATCGTAGATCTGGTCCGGCGTAAGTTCGGCGTGCGCGCGGTCGGAGATGCCCTTCATCAGGTAGCCGACCTCCTCACGCATCGGATCGGGAACCACAACGCCGTGGGAATTCTTCAAAATGTAGGTGACGCCGCCCTTACCGGACTGGCTGTTGATGCGGATAACGTCTGCCTCATAGGTGCGGCCGATGTCCACCGGATCGATGGGCAGATACGGTACGGTCCAGTGCTCGCAGTCATGCTCCTCGCGGTTCTTCATGCCCTTCGCGATCGCATCCTGGTGGGAACCGGAAAATGCGGTGAAGACGAGGTTGCCGCCGTAAGGCGCGCGGTCCGGAACCGTCATGCGGGTCAGACGCTCATATACGGAACGGATGGCCGGGATATCGGAGAAATCCAAGCCCGGATCTACGCCGTGGGAATACATGTTCAGGGCCAATGTCACGATGTCGACATTACCCGTGCGCTCGCCGTTACCGAAGAGGGTACCCTCAACGCGGTCAGCGCCTGCCAACATACCGAGCTCGGCGTCGGAGATGCCGGTGCCGCGGTCGTTGTGCGGATGAAGGCTTAAAACGACGCTGTCGCGGTATTTCAAGTTCTTATGGATAAATTCCACCTGACTCGCGAAAATGTGCGGGAGAGCGATCTCAACGGTCGTAGGGATGTTGATGATGGCCTTGCGGTCCGGGGTCGGCTTCCAAACGTCGAGAACGGCGTTGCAGACCTCGAGCGCGTAGTCCACCTCGGTGCCCGGGAAGGACTCGGGGCTGTACTCAAAGGAGAAATCTCCCTCGGTCTCGGCAGCGAGCTTATTCAAAAGCTCGGCGCCGTCGATGGCCAGCTGCTTGATCTCTTCCTTCGACTTTCTGAACACCTGCTCGCGCTGTGCGACGGAGGTCGAGTTATATAAGTGGATGACGGCGTGGGGCGCACCCTTTACCGCCTCAAATGTCTTGCGGATAATGTGTTCGCGGGCCTGCGTAAGTACCTGTACGGTAACGTCGTCCGGGATCATGTTTCTCTCGATGAGAGCGCGCATGAACGCATATTCGGTGTCGGAAGCGGCAGGGAAGCCAACCTCGATCTCCTTGAAGCCGACCTTTACCAGGAGTTCGAAGAACTCGAGCTTTTCTTCCAGGCTCATGGGCTCGATCAATGCCTGATTACCGTCACGCAGATCGACGCTGCACCAGATGGGCGGCTTTTTGATGTAGTCCTGGTGAACCCAGTCCATACACTCAACCGGCGGCAAAAAATACTGTCGTACATACTTTTCACAATTCTTCATAGAAACCTCCAATCTCTCTGTGGGAAGATGATCAATTTATGATCCTACGGATCGATCGGGACTTTTCGTCCCTTGGATCATAAAAAAAACATCCTCCATCTCCTAAGTAACTTAGAGACGAAAGACGAATCTTACGCGGTACCACTCTAATTCATGCGATATGTTCGCATGCGCTCATTCGCGCGAAGCATATATGCCTGACGCGTCACCTCTGTAACGGGAGAAACCCGGCCGATCCTACTGCGATGTTCAGATGGCAGCTCCAAGGGGAGTTCCGTAAAGCGCAGGTACCGTCTCACACCAACCGACGGCTCTCTGAAACTTGCCCAGAACGTACTGGTCCTTTTCATTGCGGTTAACACGTATTTTACCAAAGAACTTCGGAAAATGCAAGAGGAAAAATCAAAAAGTTTTCGAAGCGGTCATATCCGTTAAATACTATTGAAAAAAATGACAATAAGTGCTATACTAATACAAATACATTTGAGACTCGGAAGATGGATCGATTGTATTCTTAGTGGAGATTTCGTAGGGGAGTATCTGCCATGGTACAAAAACAAAACAGGGGATATGAATTCGCGATCGCTTTGTTGGATTCGATCCTGCTTTTTATTGCTTTTTACTGTGCATCCGCGCTTTGGCGTATCGTCATCATGAACTATAAGTTTGAAATCGACGATTATTTCAAACAGCAGTTCATGATGCTTTTCCTTGCGTTTTGGGTTACAAAGCTGTTCTCGGCGAGCAGCGGAACAGCGATCCGGAAGAGTCTGTTTGATGAGTTTTTCACGATCATCCGGACGAACTTCATAACGCTGTTGCTCGACACACTCATCATCTTCGTTGTGAACCAGAGCACCATGGTCAGCCGTGGTACATTGGCCGTAACGATGATCTTCAGCGTAATATTGACCTGCCTGGTGCACATGGGACTGCGTTCCTATCTGATGCGCCGCCGCGACCGCTCGAAGGCGGTAACGCAGATCCTCGTGGTCACGACCCGCGACCGTGTGGAAGAGGTAGTCGACCACATGGAGAAATACTGCGCGTGGAACCAGCGCATCTGCGGCATCG
>JAFYZH010000085.1 GCA_017548765.1 Lachnospiraceae bacterium
AAAAAAGTCTCGATGGTGTTTTCGAATATGGGGGTAATGAAGCCGCCGGCCGAGGTCGGCGAGTACGTCGAAAACTACAGCGGTTTCTGTAGTACGAGCACGCTGTTTTCGACCATGTTCGGCTATAAGGATCACCTGACCCTGGGCGTTTCGTCCGCGTACATCAACACCGGCGTGGTGAAGAATTTCGTGCGCGCGCTGTCCGGATCCGGCGTGGATATCAAAGTATATGCAACGGAGGTGGTCGGATGAAACACTGTCCTTACTGTAAAGTCGACATCGGAGGAGATCCCGGAAAATGTCCGCTCTGCCAGAGTAAGCTCTCGGGCGAGGGCGAGGAGTTGTATTTCCCCCATGTGAAAAAAGTATATAAGACGCAGTCGTTGTTTTATAAGCTCCAGCTGTTCGCCGCGTGGGTCGTTCTGATCGTCGCGCTCGGTCTGGATTTCGTGTTGAAACTGCGCCTGCCCGGGTATCCGGACCTGCACTGGAGTCTGCTGCTTGCGATGTGGCTGATGGTCATCGAGTTTGGCATCATGCGCCGCTTCAAGCCGGGCCGCGGAAGCGCCGGAAAGGTGACCGCGATCGTGCTGATCACGCTCGCCTGCCTGCTCGTTACCGCGTCCTACTTAAACTTCTTTGATGTTACCCTGCAATTTATCGTCCCGATCGTTCTGACCGCGATGATCGTGGCAGACTTCGTCCTGGCCATGGTCGATAAACACAACAACAATATGACCTACCTGCTGACCGGCCTGTTGATCGGCGTCCTGCCGAGCCTGGGTTATTTCCTGATCCACTGGAGATTGACCGTGACCTGGACCATCCTTCTGATCGTCAGCGTCGTTTTGCTCGCGGGCGTGATCATCTTCAAAGGACGGGCGGTGGCAGCCGAATGCCAGCGCCGCTTCAACATTTAGAAAAATCGGAATCTTTACTCAAAATATCAAGCGAGCCCCGAAAAACTATGTTAACATGTAGTCAAGATCGATCGAAGTAACATTCGTTTGAGGGTCGCAAAGCGAACCTCTCCACGTAAGAAAGGTGTGTCTATGGAGAACATCATGCTTTTGGCGGACAGCCTGAAACTGATCGAAGATACGTTGGGCGAGAACCTGTCGACGGACGAGATCGCGAGCCGGTGCGCCTGCTCGAGATCGACGCTCGAGAAACTGTTCCGCTACGTGTATCATCGCCCCGTCCATGAGTACGTGGTCATGCGGCGAATGATGCGCGCGGCGCGGCTCATGAAAGCGTATCCCGAGATGAATCTGCTGGAAGTCGCCATGGAATGCGGTTACAGCTCCAACGAAGCATTTACCCGTGCATTTAAGGGCGTATGGCAGGTCAATCCGTCGGTCTTCCGCAAGGGAAGTCATGCTGAACTGTTCCCTCGTTTCGCACCTCCCACGATCAAAGGAGATGAATATATTATGAGTAGAATGAATTTTGATATTTCTGAGTTGTATGATCTGTTCTGTGAACGGAAGAATTGTTATTTTGTAGTTTGCGATATCAAGAGCCTGATCCCGATCAATGAGATCAGCCGCAAGGCGGGCGACCTGGCCATCGTGACCGCGATGCAGCGTATGAGCGACGCGGCAGGCCCGAATGATCTCGTATTCCGCATCGGCGGCGACGAGTTCTGCATGCTGACCGCCAGCGAGGACGTAAACTATGCCGACGGCATCGTTGATGCGATCCTTAAGCATAACGGCGAGCCCATTGTTTTCGAGGGCCGCGAGATCCCGTTGATGCTTTACGCGGGCACGGTAAAACTTGACCTGAAGCACATGAAGTACGACGTGCTGTTCACCGGCCTTCACAACGCGCTGAAGGATGTGAAAGTGGACCGGGAAGTCAAGTAATGACTATTTCGCACCATAAAAGATATGCCACCACAGAGAGTTTCTGTGGTGGCTTTTTTACATTTGATCTGATTTTATAGTTCCATGGTGCAACTTGCTGCGGGACCGAGCAGACTTGCGGGAAGAACTCTTCCTGAAGGGTGCAGGACGATCTTCTCGACGATCACTCCAGGCTCCCCGGCGTATAACGTGATCGTGTTTCGGCCTTTTTTTATGGATATGGTGGCTGAAACGATCCTTCCGTGGTCGATCACGCCACGAGCCCATTCCGGATCGAACCACTCTGTGTAATAGTTTTCGGAAACAGCATAGAGGGTTTGCGGTGCTCCGGCATTTGCTGACAGGGAGAATGCACAGCGTTCCCCTTTTCCGGCAGGGTTGCGCGCCATGAGATAGATGTCCGCGGCGTATTCTCCTTCACCTTCCGCGATCATGGTGTATTGTACGGATGGAGCGCTCGCGGGATCCGGGTAGTGCGCCATCGGGGGAAATGCTTTGATGGCGCTACCTTCGCGTCCGAGGTGATCGATGGTGAGGAACCCGCCGCCGCTCACATCCTTTTTGCCGGAATAAGATGCCGCGGGGATACAGCAATAACCCTGTCGCTCCACGAATGCACACGCGCCGTTGTTATGAGCCGGCGTCTGCGCAGGGATCTCCTCTGCCTCGATCGACAGTCGGGAAAATGTAGTCTGCCCGTTGTCAAACCGGATCTGAACGGTAACAGAAGCGTTTTCGCGCCCTTTCAGCAGTTCTTTCTTTGCGTGAAAATGAATGGTATCCCTTCCGTCTGCGGCTGTCTCCACACGACCTGTCATCTTATCACACGTAAGCCAAGGAACATCGATCAGAACCTCATAAGCATAGGAGACCTCGCCCCGGCTGTCGAGATCCAGCACAGCCTCACAAACGTCAGACCGGGTCATATCATCATTGAAAAGAGGCCCCCTGTCCTGCCAATGCGCTCCGACATGGAAGGCTTCGCTTCCTCGAAACGAGAGGACTGCCTTCGCCCCGAAGATAGGAGTGACAAATTCTGCCGTGGGATAGGTCCAGTTGTTATCATCCCAGCTGTGAAAACCGATATGCGCAGAACTCATGAAGTGGTTCCATTTTCCGTTGTTCATTTTGTGGAATTCTTCCACAGCGCGCTGATCTTTCCGGATATATTCTTTTACGAGTTTCCCGAAGTGGTTTGCATAGATGCAGCCTCGCGATGCGAGCATTTTATTCATGCCTGCGTAAATGCAGGTCAGGATCACGCTGAAAGAGGCAACGGCCGAATAATGGATCATACTTAGGTATGTGGTGCGAGCATCCCCGGTAAGATCCTGTTTTAGTTCCTCTGCCAGGGACAGCAGGCGACTGACTTCCGATGCGACGCGTTCTCCCTCGCGGAAGTGGATCGGGTGATAGACGGAGGCATTCATCGACTCGGGGGAACGGATGGCGTTCCATTTGGTATAGCCCTCCAAAACCTGTTCCACTTTGCTTTGGGAGACCGGGTCCAGGCGCGTTCCGAACTGCTTCGTGATCCATGCCTTCATAAACCGTTTGGTTTGGTTCGGGGCGCTACTGCCCAGCGTCTCGAAATCATAGGCCAGTTCGAGGAAATAACACAGAGGATACTCGACCCCCTTGATATCGCCGACATTTACGATCCACATTTCACGGACCCCGGCCTCGTAGGCCTGCGTCATCTGCTCCCAAGTCTTAGTCAGCCGGTTGCAATTCATCCACTCATAACTGACCGGAGCTCCATGATAATCAAAATGATAGTACATTCCGTAACCGCCCGGATGCTTCGCTGCGCCAACTTTAGGAAGGTTCCGGAGATTTCCGTAGTTGTCGTCGGAAAGCAGGAAGGTCACGTCCTTTAGTTCGTCCCAATCTTTGAGCCCCTGACAGGTGGCGTCCCCGTTGTAATAATCCTCGACCTCTTTGTAGATCGCGAGCATACGCGGTACGTCTGCAAGATCCTCGGAATACGCGTTCTTTAGGATGGCGTTCTGCGTTCGGATCGCTTTTTTGATCACGTCGATATTATCCGCAAGTGTTGCGTCGGCAGGTAAAAGTTTGGAATCATTTTCCCCACGCATGCCGATCGTGATCACGTTTTCAAATGGACGGTTCTGCAGTATTCCGTCCTCCCAGAATTGTGTGATCGCTTTCGCATTTGATATGAAACTCCAGGTAGGATCGTTCCCATAGGCCTTATAGTCTCGTTGCCATTCCAGGCCCGCACGGCAGAGCGGCTCGTGGTGGGAAGTGCCCATGACCACACCTAAAGTGTCGGCCAGTTCCGCGCTGGCCAGTCCGGGGCCATCATCGGAAAATGAGGATCTCCACATGGCAGGCCAGAGGTAATTGCCCTTCAATCGCAGAAGCAGCTCAAAGATCCTTTCATACACGCTCGCATTGACGCCGCCGTATTTTTCTGTACACCAGTTGCCAAATGCCGGCCATTCGTCGTTGATAAAGAAGCCTCGGTAGCGCACGGAAGGTTCTTTCGACAGAACGGGCAATGTCAGATTCGGTCGAAGCGTTTCGCACTGCATCGGAACAGCATCGCCCCAGAAGACGAGAGGGGAAACACCGCAGAGCTCCGAAAGGCGGAACATTCCGTAGATCGTGCCACGCTTATCGCTGCCCGCGATGCCCAGTAAGTGTTTTACATTTGGCGCTTCCGGAAACGGTGACTCCATATGAAACATCAGATAAACCTCGCGTTTTCCGCTCAGCCTTGTTACATCCAATGTTTGTTCGCGAATCCATCGGTCCAGTAGGGGGCTGTGCCCGAGGGTAGCCATGAGGATCACGTGATCCTCCCGACAATCCTCGGGGCGGGAATGGACCTCCGGGGTCTGCCCCGTAACGAGTCGAATATCATTTGCCACGACGTTTCCGATCCGCCGGACGCCCTCAAAGCTTTCGTTTTCGATCAGAAAGGCCGCCTTTCCCGTGGATGTGATAATATCAAACTCCATATTTTATTCTCCCTTTTACTATCTGTTTGCGCGTTGGCGCAGAGGCCTTGTTTTCCTCTTTGAGATATGATAACATATATTTAGAGCAAATACTTTGCTGAAAATGAGAGGAATATTGCGTGAAACGAGATACTATTTCCAACTATGAGCCCATTCAGGAAGGGCTGGTATTTTCCAGAAAACGAACCGTGGGAGATGCAGGCTACGCCTATCATCGCCATGATGCATGTGAGATCCTGTTGTTTCTCGAAGGAGACATACGCTTTTACATTGAACAGACGTGTTTCGTTCCCGCTCCGGGCAGCCTTGTGATCCTGAACCCGAATGAAATGCACAGGGTGCAGAGCGTGGGCGACACTCCCTATGAGCGCATCGTCCTGAATGTAAAGAAAAGCTTTATGGACATGTTGTCAACGGAGGATTATCAGCTGGCCGACTGCTTTTATCGCAGACCCTCGGGAACAGGAAATCTGCGGATCCTGTCGGCGGATCAGGTGACCGAGTTTTTGGATATGTATGGCAGATTGGAGAGGAGCAGCACAGAGGAGGCGGGCAATTCGGTCGAAAGGAATGCCTACACGTCGTTATTGCTGCTTTGGATCAGTCGTCTCTATCAGGATGGACGGGAAAAAGTTGAGAATATGATGCCGGCCTATGTGTCCGGCGTGATGAAATACATCGCAGATCACTTGGATGAACCGCTCAGCCTCGAGAAACTGGCGAAAATGTTCCATGTAAGCCCCGGCTATCTGAGCACGCAGTTTAGAAGACATACCGGGTTGACGCTGAGGGATTACCTCCTGGACAGAAAGGTGAACCACGCGAAGATGCTTATGCTGGAGGGGGCCAATGTGAGCGAGGCCTGCTATCAGGCGGGGTTCGGGGATTACTCAAATTTCATCCGAAGTTTCAAAAAAGTCACGGGGATGCCGCCGGGAAAGTTCCGCAGGTCATGATCCGCGGAACATATTGACAAAAGGGCCCGGCGCAGGCTAGAATATTTTGTAATAAATTCAAATGCACAGAGAACGGATCATATGAAAATGAATAAGGGAGACCAGCTATGAAAAGAACTATTCGATATATCGATCGTATCATAGCGACGCTGATGGCGTTGCTACTTTTGCTGACCTGTCCGGTGCCCATTCCGGTGCGGGCCGATTCGAAGATCTCCGCGGATCGTGATGACATCACCGTGCTTTCCATTACGATCAATGTCAACACCGAAACGAGGATGGTCTATACCGAGCTGATCCTGAGCAACAACGGCGCGGAAGAGGCCGAGCTCACATTTCCGCTGCCGGAGATATCGGCCGGCATCGACGGGAATGCATTGACCGTGAAAACGAAAGATGAACAGGATGTCAAGGTCGACGATGACGTAGTTACATTGACCGTTCCGGCGGGAGGATATGCCGGGCTTTCCTATGCCTACAAGACGAAGAAAAACTTAAGCTACGAGGCAACGATCGCGTTTGATCTGCGGCAGCTGACCCGGCAGTTCAACGACCGGATCGGACACGTCGAGTGGACGGTCGACATGCCGCTGTATGAGCTGGTTTTGGTGAAGGATATCCAGCCGATGAACTATACGGTGAAAGATAACCGGGTGAGTGTGGTGTTGGATGATTTTACGGTATGCCGACTTCTGGACAGGATATCATTGACACGAACTACACATGCCGGGCTTATGGCGGAGGCAGAAGAGTCGGGAGATGACAGTACTATTGCGCAGTTCATCATTGAGAACTATCGGAAATGGTACAGGAATCCGTCTGCTTTTATCGATCAACTGATGTTTTACAAGAGTGGGGAGGATGATACTTTTATTATTGATAGTGATAAGACTCTTTTGAACATGTATTTAGTAGAGAAATACTCGTCGGAGGAGCGGGAAGAACTGCTTCAAGAGATAGAACGGTACAAACCCTTGGCATGGAATACCGTCACACAGAACACGAGGCTTTTGTTTGATGACTGGTTGTTGAGTCTGGGAGAGGTAGACCCCGACGAACTATACTATATGATGTATTCTCCGGCCTTGGAGGCCATGTTAACTTCGACGGACCCGGAAGTATATGTCATATTATTGACCGCGCAGCCGGCCTTGGCAGGGAAAAAACTGGGCGTGGAGTATTATGATTACTCTGACGAAATAGGGATAAAAGCTGTGGATGAGATGACGTTGCTGAAGGCCGGTCCGCATCACACGTACTATTATAAAGATGATCCTCGGTTCGTCTATGTGTATTTGAATGAAAAGGATATCGACGATCTTCAAGTGTTCCGGGATTATCTGAGTGCTATTCATGCGAAAGCCGTTATTCGCAGCCAGATCGCTATGAGGGATAGCGATGTTTTACGGGATATCGAAGATCTGTATGATTATAGGGCATATTATGCATATTCCGGAACAGAGACCTATCCGTATGTGCAATTTTCACAGGATCTGATAAAAGGATACGCGCAGGCAAATTATTACTATAAAATCGGTTTGATCGAAAATGATGGCTGTCCATGTTTACTGATGCAATGTGAAGAACCGCTGAAGAATGAACTGGACATCCCTATATTTACATTGTACTGGGGATATGCTGTTCCAATGGAAGAAAGTGCAGATATGTTGGTGTCTCAATTTGAAACGTATACCCCGGATGCGGAACATACGTGTGGCATTCAAACGATCCGATATTTAATGGAGCAGCCCATCCCTAAGCAGATTCTGGACACAAGGGATGCAGAGAAACAGATGGCGAAAAACACGATCGCCGACCAGATCGCTTCTGCCCGTGCAGAGTTGAACCTGACGGCGACTGAGGCATCGACCGAGGCATCGACCGAAGCTCCGACGGAAATCACGACGGAGGCGACCGAACCGGCCGCCGAGGCAGCCACAGAGGCAGTTACCGAACCTTCGACGGCGGCTACAGAGGCCGAAACGCAGCAAGCTTCTGAGAAGTCGTTCGGAGGAAACGGACTGCTGATCGTACTGATCATTGCCCTCGCTGTAGTGGGCCTGGGTGGAACGACGGCGGTCGTTATCATGCTCAAAAAGAATAAGAAGAACGAATAAAAGATCGGCGGCAGGAGCTCTGGGCTCCTGCCGCCGTTGTATCATTCGTATTTCAGTTTTTTCGGAAGTATGGACTGCACGGGCGAAAGCTCGGCGACGGAGCTGATCTTATCTGCGATGCAGAGGATCCAGCTCTCGCGGCAACGAGGCACGCGCAGGTTCAAAGGAAACATGTGGCACCAGATCATGTCAGCCTCGATCTGACCGATCTCGAAGTCGCGGCGCGCGTTTTTCAGGGAAGTAGCCGCGTGATGAAAACCGTGCCATTTGTGACCATCCTCGTGCCAGTCATACAAAAAGTAATCATGGAGCAGGGCGCCGCGGACCAGCGCACGCTCATCGATCCGGATGTGAAGCTTTCGGGACAGGCGGATGCACATGGATGTTACGTGGAGCGAATGGTCGTAGATGCTCTGGGTTCCGTGCTGCACGAAGGCGCGGCTTTTCTGCATGCCTTCGGAGGCCAATATATCGCTGCCGTAACGACGGATCAGTTCGGCAGCCTTGCGATCAAATGAATTCAATGGATATCCTTTCTGCCCGGGATGCCGGGCTGGGTGATAGTTCCACCTCGCATATTATACGGGATTTCATAGGGCTTCGCAAGGGGTGGAAAGCAAAAACTGTTACAAAACTATGAAATCCTGTTTCATTTGTATTAAAGTTTGTTACAGTAGTGTTATATTTCAGTCAGAAAGGTTGACTTGACCGCTTGGATTTGTTAGATTTAAAGTGGTTTTAGAAACAGCAAAACTGGGAGGATGAAAAAAATGAAAAAGAGAATGTTTACTACTGCAATGGCAATGTCCATGATGATCAGCCTCGTAGGCTGTGGAGAGAAGAAGCCGGAAGAGACTACTCCGGCAGCAGAGACGACGACCGCGGCTCCTGCGACGACAGCAGAGCCCACGACGGAGGCAAAAACAACGGAGGCTCCTGCGACGACGGAAGCTCCCGTGACGGAGGCACCCACTACGGCAGAGCCTACCACGGAAGCACCTACACAGGCACCGACCGAAGCACCGACGGAGGCACCTACACAGGCTCCGACGGAGGAATTCCTGTTTACGAAGGAGAACTACCCGAAGGTTGACGGTGCGACCGCTCAGTATCCGATGTCCCTGGAGATCGCGAAGGCGGCTATGGGCCTGACGCAGGAAGAGGCGGAGGAGTTTATCATCCATCACACCACGAAGAACGCTTATTACAACCTGATCGATAAGAAGGTCGATGTGATCTTCGTATCAGAGCCTTCGGACGACATCCTGAAGCGCGCAGAGGAAGCAGGCGTTCAGTTCGAGATGTGCGGCATTGGCCGCGATGGCTTTGTATTCCTGGTCAATGAGGACAATCCGGTGGATAGCCTCACCCTCGACCAGATCCGCGCCATCTACACCGGAAAGATCACCAACTGGAAGGAAGTCGGCGGCGAGGACATCAATATCTGCGCATATCAGCGTGAGCAGAACTCCGGCAGCCAGAACCTGATGGAGAAGATGGTCATGCAGGGCGAGGAGATGATGGAAGCTCCGAAGAACTTTTATATCGAGTCCATGGGCGGACTGATCGACCAGATCGCTTCTTACGAGAACAGCCGTTCGTCCCTGGGTTATTCCGTTTACCTCTATGCGAAGGAACAGTACGTTAAGGATAATGTTAAGTTCCTGGGCATCAACGGCGTCGTTCCGAGCGACGAGACCATCGCCAGTGGCGAGTACCCTCTGTCGAAGATCGTGTATGCGGTATATCGCAGCGACGAGCCCACAGACAGTCCTGTACGTAAACTCTGCAACTATCTTTTGACTGAGGAAGGTCAGAAGAATGTGGTAGCCGGCGGCTATTCCGGTATCGTCGGAGATGCTTCCGTAACTGACGGCAAGTATCTGGTAGAGGATTATGAAAGAGCACTCTTCAGAGATGCCGACGGAAATGTTACGATGCAGGAAGACCTGAAGAGCGGATCCTTTACGGTATCCTGTTCTTTAGGAAGATTTGACGCGGACTGGAAATTCCAGACCCTATATCCGTTTGCAGTCAGATCTTTTGAACTGGCAGATGACTTCCGGATCATTCATTCCGGCGGAACAGGGGAGGATACCCCCGGTTCGATCCCGGATTTCACAGAGTTCTACGGCAATTACGTACGCTGCAACGGCGTTTCGATCAGCATTGAGATCAAGGACGGAAAGATCGTCGAGATCGAACTTGCTTCATAAAAAACAGTCAAATGTTTAGTCCCATCCGCGTGTGATCCACACGCGGATGTTGACTAGAGGGGGGAGAAATCATGAAAAAACAGAGTTCCATGCTTATACGCGTGTTCGCATCGCTGATGACGTTGCTCCTGGTTTTATCCGGTCTGCCGGTCGTTCCTGCGCAGGCGGCACCTGCAGAGACTAAAGAAGACCACGACGACATCTCCGTGCTGTCTGTCTCGGTCAATGTAAACACTGAGACGGGGATGGCTTTTACCGAGCTGATCCTGAATAATACCGGCGCGGAAGATAAGGAGATCGAGGTCATCCTGCCGGAGATCTCAGCAGGAATCGATCTGAGTTCATTGACCGTAAAGACGACCGAAGGGCAGGAGATCGAAGCCCCGGAAGGCCGCGTTACACTGGATATCAAAGCCGGTGGATATGCCGGGTTATCTTATACCTACAAAACGAAGAAAAACCTCGTCTATGAGGGTGTCATCGGCTTCGATCTGAAGCAACTGTCACGGCAGTTCAATGATCGCATCGGCCATCTGGAGTGGACGGTGGATATGCCGGCATATGAATTCATTCTGGTAGAGGAGATCCGGCCGCAGTCCTTTACGGTAAACGGATATCGCATTTGCGTAGAACTCTATTCTTTTCAGGTCAGTAGATTACTGAACACGGTTTATCTGTCCCGTACTACGCATCAGGAGATGCTGAATACATTGGCCACAGAAGAAGAAAATCTGCC
>JAFYZH010000086.1 GCA_017548765.1 Lachnospiraceae bacterium
CGTAAAGGTGTGATCACTTTTACGGATACCAGCAACGGAAGAACCTTAAATATCGAGGTTCAGCAGAGTAATGCGAAAGGCTGCGTTGTATCCTTTAATGTCAACGGAGGAAGAGGACAGGCCTACTTACAGCCTAAAACGGTAGTTCCGGGTACTCCGATGAAGGGCATTTTCCCTACAAAAGTGGATGCACCGGCTTACCAGATGTTTGACGGCTGGTATAGTGCTCCCGAAGGCGGTGTCCGTTATACAGAGAGTTCTGTCTGCCCGAATGTCGATAAACTGACTTTATTCGCACATTGGACGAATAAGACGTATAAGATCAAATACGATGGAAACGGAGCCGAAAGAGGCTCTATGGAGAACACTCCTGCAGTATGTAATACAAAGATCGAAGTGGCAGAGAATGGCTTTATCAAAACAGGATATACGCTCGAGGCTTGGACTACGAATCCGGATGGAAGCGGAACCAAGATACTCGCGAACGGTGGTAAGGCATATAATCTGGTAGCTCCTTATGCAGAGCCCGGTACGATCGTAACCTTATATGCGAATTGGATCCCGAAAAGAGATGTAAAAGTTAATTTTGATGCGGATGGCGGTGTTATCGTTGAACCCGGTACCAACAATCGTACCCGGAATTATACGAAGAATGTAGAGTATAAGGGCACTTATGGAACATTGCCGAGGGCAGAGCACCCCCAGGGAAAGATCTTCGGCGGCTGGAAGGATGAGATGGGCCGTATAGTGGATGTAACCTCCACTGTATTTAATGCAAATGCTCATACTTTACGCGCTGTATGGAAGACTAAGCAATATACGATTAAATTCAACGGAAATAAGGCGGTTTCCGGCTCGATGGATGATCTGGTATTTCAACAGGGCGACGGTCAGACGCTTCCGGCTTGTCTCTTTGACGAAGGTACGAAGTTTGACTGCTGGTGTACTGCTCCGGATCGTTCCGGTTATACATTTGCCGTGGGCGCTTCGGTCGATGAGGTCCTGAAAAAGACTAACCAGTCCGAGATCACCTTATACGCCCTCTGGTTTGAACATGAATACTCGATCTTTTATTATGATGGCTTCACCGGTCAGGAGATCGCGGCTGTGAATAAGTCTCAGGTGGGCCATAGATATACTGCCATCGAAGCACCCACCATTCCCGGCCTTCGTTTTGCTGGATGGATGTTAAGTGAGGACTTCCCCTTGGGTCAGCTTCCTCTTTTGGGTGAAAACGATATCCTTGAGGAAAATCTGTTCTTTAAGTCAGGGCAGTATAAAGTGATCGATCTTCCGGAAAAGCATTCGAAAACACTCTATGTATATTCGATCTATGAGAGAAGTAATAAGAATGCATATTCCATCATTTATCATCCGTACGATGGTAATAACTGTCCTGCGGTTGATAACTTCACCAGTCCCGGTAAGAAATCGGTAACGACAGCCGAGCCCAAAAAGGATGGCTGCGTTTTCTTCGGGTGGACGGAATACCCCGGTGTTACAGCGTCTCTCAAGAAAGAAGTAGAACTTTCGAACTATCAGAGATGTGTGGTTCTGTATCCTGACTGGGTATGGACGGAACGCGTCTTAAAGTTGAAGGACGGCATCGACGGCAAACAGGATGCGGAAAATCCGCTGATCCTTCCCGGAGAAACTACATTTGTTCTCAATTCCCGGAACACGCCTAAACGTGATGACTATGATTTCGGCGGATGGAAGGCACAGGATGGAACGATCTATCCGGAAGGCTCAGAAGTAGAGGTTCCGGCAAACGGATTGGAATTGACCGCAACCTGGAACCGCAAAATGTATACGATGAATTATTACGATTCCAATACCGGTGAACTCCTGTTTACGGAAACGTTGAGATCGGATCAAAACCTTTCCTATACTCCGCCGGAATTAGGAGGAGTTGAGTTCAAGGGTTGGATCGATTACCCCAAGACCGAAAAGATCATACCTTCCGGGGCTCTGGTTTCCTCGTTTGTGGACACGGGAAAAAAGAAGACCGTATTCACTCTGAAGACCAGTTACGAGGCAGTTGGGGTAGAAAAAGGTAAGATCACTGTTTTGTATTATTGGGCCGGCAAAGATGTTACGAACGGACCTACGGAGCCTACGTATGGCGATGCAACCAGCGGTGAGATCAAACTCACGACGGTCCATCCCGATAAGACCGGATGTGTATTCAACGGATGGGCTTTCTCGCCTAAAGGTAATCCTTCGATCGGCGCTGATCGGAAATATTACACAGTGAGTGTTGCTGACAGACAGAGATCCGTTGTTCAATTCGATCAATTCGGTAATGGTGTCCTGAAATTATATGCATGCTGGAAATCCCAGTATTCCTGCACTCTGGAACCGAACGGATACCCGGGTATCAAAAATGCGATAGTTATATCCGGACTTCCCGGAACCGAGGTGCATTTGAGCGATTATTCCAAACTGTTTAAGAAGAAGGGCAATTTCTACTTAAGCGGATGGGGAGAGACGAAAGACAGCATAACTTATATGCCGGAAGATACATTTACCATTCCTTACAAGGATTATGTATTGTATGCGATCCCTAAGAATAAATCATGTACCGTAAAGTACATGGATGGTTTTAGCGGTATTCAGATCGGATCTGCTGTAACTGTAAATATGGGTGAAGAGATCACGCCTCCGGCAGAGGCTCCCTTCTATAGCGGTTATGAGTTTATCGGATGGTCGTATGATATCCGGGATATGCACATCGAAGAAGCATATCCTAAGGATGCCGATCTTCCGATCGGTCAGAGTATTACGATCCAGGAGAGCATTGAATTGTACGCGACGTACAGAACGATCGAAGCTCCCGAGGGTGTATTCCGCATCGTTTACAATCCGAATGGAGGCGTCGGCGGTCCCGGTACCGTTTTGCTGAGTCCCGGAGAACATACGGTGGATGTTACACACGAGCCGTCGAATCCCGGCTATACATTCGAAGGATGGCATCCTGTAAACTATCGTCAGTATTATGTACTCGAGCCGGAATTCCCGAAGGATAAGGTCTCGAAGATCTCTTCCGATGAATACGGTATGGACGTAACTCTGTATGCGGTTTGGAAAGAAGAAGAGGGCAATGCTGTAAGAGATATCCTCCAGAGTGAATATGATGCTTCAATGATCCCGAATGACCACTTCGAGAGAGAATATACTTCCCCTGTATGGGAGCGTATTGACGGAACGACTTATTATATCGTGCGTACGAAGAGAGCAGGTAACAGCCAGACGTCAAAGAGCTACATAAGCACTGCATTTGTACTGAAGTTTGAAAACGGTGACTGGGTATTGCGTTCCTACGGAACCAATGAGCCCATATACGAAAACGTCAAACTGAGTATCCTCATGTCACATACGAATAATACGTCTGTGGCCCTGGAGTTTGCGTTTATGACGGCGGAAGCCTTCTCGGACGTCGCGACCGATGCGATCAGCATATATTGCCCGGCGTTCGGCTATGTCGTAAAAGGCACAAAATACATGGCGAAGGTCGAAGAGCTCATGAAGACCAGAGAGGAATATGAAGAATTATCCGAATTCGTGGTGGATGCGCTGAAGGATCAAGTAGTCGACATGTCCATTGACAAGCTCAGAGGCCAGATGATAGGCCGCGCGTTTAAGCTCGAAGCAGAAAGCGACGAGATTCCTAAGAAAATGCTGGAATCCATGCTTAAACTCTATGTTGCGGCGGAGCAGTCGATGGCAGATGATATTAATTCGGGTAAGGATGGACTGGATCCGTTCGGTTCTTATGACAGAGCTCTGGAGATCTTCAGAAACAGAGTTTCTTCGAACGGATTTGGAGATCTGGCAAACCAGATCCCGGATTGTATCAAGAACATATTCCTTTATGTATATCAGAGATGAGTTTCATCGAGGTAAGGAGTTGGGAGTGAAGAAAAAATATAAACTTTTGTTGATGATGCTTTTCGCGATCATCGTCATGGGGACGCTCGCTTCATGTAAAAAAGATAAAGACGAGGATCCGACAACGGTAGCAGCAACTACGGCATTACCTGAAGCTACTACACCGGCGGAAACGCCTGCGGGATCGACAACGCCGGCGGAACAACCTTCCGGGGCTACGGAAGTTAAACCGGATGAGCTCTCGTATTCTACGAAGATCTATCGTCCCGAAGTATTCTCCGCAGAATTTACATTTCCCGAAGAGGCAACGGTCGTGGAGAAAGAAGCCGCGATGATCGCGGATACTCCGGAATACCTTTTGTATGTGTTCAAAATGGACACATACAATGGTGGGGCCGTGTTTAACGAGATGGATCTGCTGGCATTGCTGAATGATCCGGATGACCGGGTCATCGCTAAGGACATGCTTCGTCTGCGTGATTTCGAGATATTGGATGATCAAAAGATCGTCGTTTATGAAAACCTGAATAATATGCGGGCAGTTTACTGTCCCATGACGAAGATGGAATTCATGGACGAATCCGAACAGTCATACAACGGTGACGGTTTTACCATGATCTATGGTAAGAAGGATACCATCGGCGTGTATGTTGTGATCGGGCTTATGAAGGACTATGATCGCAAGAAATCGGATGAAGAAAGCAGAAAGACCGAAGATATGTTAAGGGTTTGTGCGATGAGCTTAAAAACCGACTCGGAGGAAGAAGCAGAGTACGAGATCTTCTCGGACAGCATGCCCGATGAGACGGAGATGATCGCCGCTTACAAAAAAGACGCAGTTACAAGCGTCAGAAAATCGTCCGATGGGATCTATTTATTCCTGGACGAAGCGGAAACCGAGTATATCTTGATCCGGCATCAGAATATGCTGGGCAATGTATCTCTGACAGATCAGATGGAAAACCTGATGTCTGAACTGAGAAAGAAGGACGGCATCACACTTTCCGATGTCACCGGTATCGAAGGTCGCTATAATTACAAGACCGTGACCATGGATCTTTCCGGTGAAATGAAAGAGACCCTCTGCATCACGGTCGATGATAACGGAAGCCTTTGGAGTGTGGATCTGTACACCACAGCGACTCATTCGGAAGCCGGCTTGAATGTACTTTTCGATATCCTTTGGACGTTGAAAGAAAACTGAATAACTTAGAGGCTACGAGGCTGCACCGGGTGTAGCCTCGTAGTTTTAATTACTACATATAAAAGTAATAAATACTCACACATCGTGTTATCATTACCGCGTGATGTGTTCTGAATATTCCGAAATGTAGTGTTAAATTTTCTGTAAATTCCTCTTGCTTTTTCATAGGCCTTCGCTTATAATACATGCGTAAGGGTATGATTATCTAGCCGATGAGGCATTTTTTGGAGGAAATATCAGGATGAGCAAGGTAGCGATCTTAACGGACAGTAACAGCGGAATGTCGCCGCAGCAAGCGCAAGATTTGGGTATATTTGTTGTCCCGATGCCGTTTACGATCGATGATAAAGAGTATTTTGAGGATATTTCCATCACGAAGGAGGAGTTCTTCGAGATGTTGAAGCAGGATTGTAAGATCCTTACTTCCCAGCCGACCGTCGGTACTTTGATGGATACCTGGGATGAACTGCTTGAGACACATGATGAAGTTATTTACATCCCCATGTCCAGCGGACTTTCCGGTTCCTGCGAGACAGCAACACTCGTTGCAGAAGATTACGAGGGTAAAGTATTCGTAGTCAACAATCAGCGCATCTCTATCACACAGGCAGGAAGCGCCATCCATGCGAAGAAGCTTGCGGAAATGGGCTACACAGGGCAGGAGATCTACGACATCCTGACCCGCGATAAGTTTGAATCCTCCATCTACATTATGGTCGATACTTTGAAGTATCTGCGTAAGGGTGGTCGTGTTACACCGGCCGGCGCTGCGCTCGGCGCACTTTTGAATATCAAGCCCGTGTTGACCATTCAGGGCGGTAAGCTAGATGCATTTTCCAGATGCAGAGGCATCAAGCAGGCGCGTAAGATCATGGTCGATGCAGTAGATAAGGATCTGAGAGAGCGCTTTACCGATGCTTTCCTGAACAAGCAGGTTCATCTGTACGCCGTGCATACACGGAATTTCGAGGCGGTCGAAGAGCTTCGCAACGAGCTGGCAGAGCGTTATCCGGGCATTCCCGTGGATATCGCAGAGTTGTCACTTTCCGTATCCTGTCACATCGGACCCGGTGCATTGGCCGTTGGTATCGACGTCCTTCCGATGGAACTGCAGAGCGAAAGCATCAAAAATGTAAAAGTTGCAAATTGACGTCGTTTCTGCTATCATGTAGGAAGCGTTATGTGAATAAGAGCCGGTGGGCGGTAACGCCTTCCGGCTTATCTTTTTATGATGGTAGGAGTCACGCATGAAACAGATCATAAGGCGCCTGATCGCTTTGGTGCTCACCTTACTTTTGATCTCTTTTCTGATATTCGTCATCTTCCAGATCATTCCGGGAGATGGCGCTGTTTCGCGTCTCGGAACGAATGCAACACCGGAGCAGATCGCCGCTCTTCGTAAAGAATTACATCTGGATGATCCGTTCTTTAAACGGTATTTCAACTGGTTATTCGGCCTGTTCCGCGGGGATTTCGGAAACTCCTACAAGTATGACCGCTCGGTGGCGGAATTGATCGGCGGTAAACTGAAAGTGACTTTCTTCCTGGCGATGGAAAGTTTCCTGCTGATCGTGCTTATCTCGCTTCCGGTCGGTATCTTTCTCGGAAGAACGGCGAAGAAGCCGATCGGCGCTGTCCTGCATGTTACCACGCAGATCTTTATGGCTGTGCCTTCGTTCTTCACCGGCATCCTGATCATTCTTATATTCGGCCTGGGACTGAAACTATTCGTTCCGTATTACTTCGTCCGACCGGAGAACAGTTTCTTCGGCTTCTTAGCGTGCATGATCCCGGGAGCGTTTGCCATAGCGATCCCGAAGATCTCGATGGTGTCCCGTTTCTTGCGTACCAACGTCCTTGAAGAATCGCGTAAGGATTACGTCCGCACGGCGTATTCGAAGGGAGCGGGAGAGAAGCATGTATTTTATCACCATATCCTCAAAAACGCGATCCTGCCCGTTATAACGATCCTGGGCATGACCATCGCAGAGATCATGGCCGGCAGTATCGTCGTGGAGCAGGTGTTCGGTCTGCCCGGACTGGGCCAGCTTCTGATCTCGTCGATCAATACGCGCGACTTCCCGGTCGTTTCCGTGATCATTTTGTATATGGCATTTGTAGTTATCGTTATGAATACGATCGTTGATATCCTGTATCAGTGCATCGACCCCAGGATCACCATGGAGGATTGATGTATGCGCAGATTTAAACGATTTTGGAATAAAAGAAATCACTATTTTCATGTCGGAGCCATCCTGCTCGCGATCCTGTTTCTGGGGATCCTCGTGAGCTATTTTTGGCTGCCCTACGATCCAAACGCGATGGATTTCTCCGTGGCGAATAGCGGACTTTCGCTTAGGCACATTATGGGGACTGATGAGTTCGGCCGCGATGTGTTCTCGCGGGTAATGAGCGGTATGCAGGATACGTTTATCATCGCCTTCGGCGTGGTTGCGGTCGGCGGACTGATCGGCGCGGTCGTGGGTTCATTGTCCGGATATCTGGGCGGATGGCTTGACGAAGTGATCATGCGTCTGAACGATACGCTGATCTCGATCCCGAGCATCCTTTTGGCGCTCGTCATGATCAGCTTAGTCGGCGCCGGTAAGTATAATGTCATCGTGGCTCTCGGCATCGCATTCATCCCTAGTTTCGCGCGTCTGGTGCGCGGCGAGGTCATTAAGGTAAAGGATGCGGAATATGTCCGCAGCGCCAGACTGATGGGTGCGGGAAAACTGCGCATCATCTTCATACACATTTTCCCGAATATCTTCCCGACGTGGATGGCAGGTGTGGCTGTCGGCTTCAACAACGCCGTTCTCGCCGAGTCTGGACTGAGTTTCCTGGGCATCGGAGTTTCGCCTCCCGACGCCTCGTTGGGGCGTATGCTTGCGGAAGCGCAGGGCGTGATGTTTTCCTCGCCCTGGTGTGTTATCGCTCCCGGATTTTTCCTGATCCTGCTGATCATCGGTTTCAGCTTCGTCAGCGAGAACTATTCGGAGAAGGGGGTGTGACATGCTGTTAGATGTTAAAGACCTGTGCGTGGAATTCCGCGATAAAGTCGCGGTCGACCACGTCAACTTCCAGGTAGATGAAAACGAGATCGTCGGCATCATCGGCGAGTCCGGCTCCGGTAAATCGGTTTCCGCACTGTCCGTAATGGGACTGCTGAATGAGGATGCGACAGTTTCCGGAAGCGCTCTGTTTGACGGGAAAGATCTGTCCGAATTAAAAGTGAATGAACGGCAAATGTATAAGGGTAAGGAGATCTCGATGGTCTTCCAGGAACCGATGACGTCCCTGAATCCGCTGATGAAGATCGGGCGTCAGGTGGAGGAGGTCATGCTCCTGCATCCGGAAGCCTTTGGTACATTGACCGAGGAAGAACGAAAAGCGAAGGTCATCGAAAACCTGACGATCGTAGGCCTGGATCATCCGGAGGAGATCGTGTCGATGTATCCGCACGAACTGTCCGGCGGTATGCGCCAGCGCGTGATGATCGCCATCGCGCTGATCGGGCGACCGCGGTTGATGATCGCGGACGAGCCGACGACGGCTCTGGACGTACAGCTGCAGGAACAGATCCTTCAGCTTCTGAAAAAACTGAATCGGGAAATGCATATGGCGGTTCTGTTCATTTCCCACAATATGAGTATCGTCCGTAATTTCTGTGACCGTATTTACGTTATGCAGAACGGTAAGATCGTAGAGACCGGCACGCCGGAGGAGATCTTTAAAAATCCAAAGGAGGACTATACGAAGATCCTGATCGCCTCGATACCCGATGGTAAAGAGCGTGAAGATAAGGACGAGGCGCTTGAAGAGCCGGTCCTGGAGATAAAGGATTTCTCGGCTTTTTATCCGAAGAAAAAGAAGCATTTCTTCGAGAAGGGCGGCCGGGTCTGCATCGTGGATCATGTGAACCTGACGATCCACACCGGCGAATGCGTCGGCCTCGTCGGACGGAGCGGTTGCGGTAAATCCACGCTGTCGAAGGGGATCCTGGGACTGCTTAAGGATACCGAAGGCGAGGTGGTGCATCATAGTGAGCATCCGCAGATGATCTTCCAGGATCCTTACAGCTCGCTGAACCCGAAGAAGAAGATCGGATGGATCTTGAAGCAGCCGCTTGCGCTTCGTACCGATCTGACCCAGGATCAGAAGAATAAACTCGTGATCGAGACGGTGCAGCAGGTCGGCCTCATGCCGGAAGTGCTGGATCGCTACCCGCGCGAACTGTCCGGAGGTATGCGTCAGCGCATCTCCATCGCGATCGCTTTAGTACAAGGATCGAAGTTCATCATCGCCGACGAACCGGTGTCGGCTCTGGACGTAACGGTCCAGAAGCAGATCCTGGAATTATTCCTGAAAGTACAGCGGGAGACGGGTATCGCGTTCCTCTTCATTTCCCATGACCGCGACGTCGTAAAACAGATGTGTCATCGCATCGTTTACATGGCAAACGGTAAGCTTTCCGACGAGGAGGAAGGGAAAGAGATACTAGACAAAGATGCCCCGGTATGATAAAATATAAGGTGGAGTAAAACAACTCCGAAAGTGCAGGAAAACAAGAGGCCTGCGCATTGAGAAGAAAGAGGAGATCCAATGAAACGCATCTTTTTGAAACTGAGCGGAGAAGCGCTCGCAGGTGATAAAAAAATGGGGTTTGACGAGGATATTTGCCGCAACGTCGCACTGCAGGTGCGGTCGGCATTTGACGAGGAAGGCGACATCCGTCTGGGCATCGTCATCGGAGGTGGCAACTTCTGGCGCGGACGCACCGGAAACGAGATCGAACGGACGAAATCCGATCAGATCGGCATGCTCGCTACGATCATGAATGCGATCTACGTATCCGAGATCTTCCGCGGTGTAGGTCTGAAAACACGCATCTTTACACCGTTTGCCTGCGGCACGATGACGACTCTGTTTTCGAAGGACGCGGCAGAGGCGGCTTTTGAGGCCGGAGAGGTTTGTTTCTTCGCAGGCGGTACGGGACATCCGTACTTCTCGACAGATACAGGGATCGCTCTTCGCGCGATCGAGATGGAGGCGGATCGCATCCTTCTGGCGAAGAACATCGACGGTGTGTATGACTCGGACCCGATGATCAACCCGAACGCGAAGAAGTACGATACGCTGACATTGTCCGAAGTCGTAGAGAAGCGACTGGGTGTGATCGATCTGACGGCATCCATCATGTGCCTGGAGAATAAGATCCCGCTCGCGATCTTCTCACTGAAAGAGGAAAACAGTATTGCAAACGCGATGCTTGGAAACATTAACGGTACCATCGTTACAGCATAATAGGAATGGAGGAATTGCAGTATGGATATGGATGAAGAGTTGTTCTCATATGAAGAGAAAATGGAGAAATCCTGTGATGCTTTGAATGAAGAGTATCAGGGCATTCGCGCAGGACGTGCGAACCCTGCGATCTTAAACCGCCTGCGTGTGGATTATTACGGTGTTTCCAGCACCATCCAGCAAGTGGCAAACGTTTCCGTACCGGAGCCGCGTGTGATCCAGATTCAGCCGTGGGAGAAGAGCCTGATAAAGGACATCGAGAAGCAGATAATGATCTCCGATATCGGTATCACACCGAGTAACGACGGTCGTGTGATCCGCCTGGTGTTCCCGGAACTGACAGAGGAGCGCCGTAAGGATCTCGCTAAGGATGTTAAGAAAAAAGCGGAAAATGCAAAAGTAGCCATCCGTAACATCCGTCGCGACGCGAACGAAGCATTTAAGAAGATGCAGAAGAATTCCGAGATCACCGAAGATGAGCTTAAGGATTCCGAAGAAGAAGTTCAGAAACTGACCGATAAATACATCGATAAGATCGATAAGATGGCGGAAGCTAAGACGAAGGAGATCATGACAGTTTGATCCCCGACGGCTTCGCGAAGCCCATGCAAAACAGCCTTGCCACGCATTATTTGCCGCAAGGCTGCTTTCGATTTTTGAAATGATGAGTAAAAGGAAGCAATATGTTTAAAAGAAAGAAAAAAACCGATCTTTCGCTCGAGGATCTGACGATCCCGCAGCACGTTGCCATCATCCTGGACGGTAACGGCCGTTGGGCGAAAAAGCGCGGACTGCCGCGAAATTTAGGTCATGCGCAGGGATTTGCCACGGTCGAGAAGACCGTATTTCATGCGGCCGACCTCGGTATCAAATATCTGACCGTGTACGGTTTCTCCACGGAGAACTGGAAGCGTCCGGAGGAAGAGGTCACCGGCCTGATGAACCTGTTCCGCAAATACATGAAGCGTCTTTTGAAGACCTCGTTGGAAAATGATGCCCGGGTTTTGATGATCGGTGAGCGTTCGCGTTTCCCGCAGGACATCATTGACGGGATCAATGAACTCGAAGAGAAGACGAAGCAGAACTCGAAGATCACATTTACCATCGCGATCAATTACGGCGGACGGGATGAGATCACGCGCGCGGTGAATAAGATCGTGCAGGAAGCGAAGGACGGCAGCCTTACGGAGCCTGTGACCGAGCAGATGATCTCGGAGCATCTTGATACGAAACGGATCCCGGATCCGGATCTCCTGATCCGCACGAGCGGCGAGCAGAGGCTCTCAAACTATCTGATCTGGCAGTCTGCATATGCGGAACTGTATTTTACGGACGTTTTGTGGCCGGATTTCTCGAAAGAGGATCTGATCGAGGCGGTCCGTTATTACAACACACGCGACCGTCGTTTCGGCGGCTTGTCTAAGAAATAATCACTCCGCACCCGGGAGGAAATCAAGTTGTTTATTCAAAGATTACTTAGCGGTATCGTTTTAGTTATTTTGATGCTGGTGACCATCATCACAGGAAATGAAGTGCTTTTGGTGACGGTAGGTCTTTTGTCGCTGATCGGCGTTTTCGAGTTTCTTCGTGTTTTCAAACTGGAGAAGCAGTTGCCGGGCCTTTTTGCCTATGCGGCTACGATCGGACTGTATGTCCTGTTGTATCTGGAACGCATGGACCTGCTGGTCCTGATGATCGTCGGCTTCTTCCTGCTCTTGATGTCGGTTTACGTACTTACGTACCCGAAGTACAACAGTGAGGCTACCTTCGCATCCTTTACCGCGTTCATATATGTTGCATTGCTTCTTTCGTACATTTACCAGTTGCGCATGGCGCCGGACGGCAAATTTTTAGTCTGGCTGATCGTCATCGCATCCTGGGGCAGCGATACCTGCGCGTATTGCACGGGTATGCTGTGTAAGAAGTTTCTGAAGACACATAAGATGGCGCCTGTGCTCAGTCCGAAGAAGTCTGTCGAAGGTTTCGTCGGCGGCCTGGTAGGAGCGGGCATCCTGGCCCTCATTTACGGCATTATATTCGCCGATAAGATGAAGGTGCTCGGTGCAACACCTGCGCTTATGTGCGTCATCCTTTGCGTAGTCGTCGGAGCGATCTCTGTGATCGGTGACCTGGCGGCATCCGCCATCAAGCGAAACCACGATATCAAGGACTATGGAAAGCTGATCCCCGGACACGGCGGTGTGCTGGATCGTTTCGACTCCATCCTGTTTGCTGCTCCGGTCGCATTTTATGTGGCTGAACTGTTCCGCTATCTGGCGAACTGAATTACGAATTCCTGAAGGTGAACGATATGAAGAGAATCGCCGTTCTGGGATCCACGGGATCCATCGGCACCCAGACATTGTCCGTAGTAGCGGACAATGCATCCGATATGAAGATCACGGCTCTGGCAGCGGCCGGAAATCGCCTGGATCTGCTCGAGGAGCAGGTTTTGCGGTTTCGCCCTGAGATCGTAGGCATCTACGATGAAAACGCTGCTAAGGCCTTTAAAACGCGGATTTCGGGCATTTCCGACTGTAAGGTCGTTGCAGGAATGGAGGGCCTCGTAGAGATCGCCGTTCTTCCGCATACCGATGTAGTCGTGACTGCGTTCGTCGGCATGATGGGCATCCGCCCGACCGTTGCCGCCATCCGCGCGCATAAAGACATTGCCCTCGCAAATAAAGAGACCCTCGTGACGGCCGGGCACATCATCATGCCTTTGGCGCAGAAGGAGGGCGTTTCCATATTGCCCGTTGACAGCGAGCACAGCGCCATCTTTCAGTGTCTGCATAAGGAGCCGTCGAAAGACCAGTTGCGCCGTATCTTGCTGACCGCATCGGGTGGTCCGTTCCGCAACTATACGAAGGAGCAGATGGAGCATATCACCGTTGCTGACGCGCTCGCACACCCGAACTGGTCCATGGGAGCGAAGATCACGATCGATTCCTCCACCATGGTGAATAAAGGTCTGGAGGTCATGGAGGCGCACTGGCTGTTTGACGCGACGTACGATCAGATCGAGGTCGTCGTCCAGCCGCAGAGTATCATCCATTCGATGGTCGAATTCAACGACGGGGCAGTGATCGCCCAGCTCGGTACGCCGGACATGCGTCTGCCCATCTTATACGCACTTACCTATCCGAACCGCCGCCCGTTAAACGGAGAGTACCTGGATTTTACGAAGCTTAAGCAGATCACGTTCGAGGCACCTTCGTTTGAGCGCTTCCCGGCCCTTAAGCTGGCGTACGAGATCGGACGCAAAGGGGGTAATGCGCCCACTGTTTTCAACGCGGCAAATGAAGTCGCAGTCGCGGATTTTCTGGCAAATAAGATCCGCTACACAGACATTTACGAGACGATCGCAAAGGCGGTCGATACCGTTCCGTATATCGCAGATGCATCCCTGGATGATATCTTCGAGACTGAACGGGAGACGCGTCGCTTGTGTGCATTACATGTGTAAAAAAGGAGTAACATGGATACATTTATCGGATTAATAGCGGCCATATTTATCCTGGGCCTTTTGATATCGGTACATGAATTCGGACATTTCATCGTCGCGAAACGAAACGGAGTTCATGTCATCGAGTTTACCATCGGTTTCGGACCGGTCATCGTATCAAAGACCATCAACGGAACGAAATAC